>CALJTZ010000117.1 GCA_937975655.1 uncultured Synechococcus sp.
CGGCCTCGGTGAGCGACACACTGCCCTCTCCGGCCAGACCGATCACCCGATAGCCCTCTTCCTTGAGGGTTTCCAGGGAGCGGTTGAGATTCACCACCCGGGCCACGGGCAGGTGCTCGAGGGCGCCGGCGGCCACCTTCGCCACGGAGCCGGTGAGGCCGGCACTGCGCCGCTGGGGCAGCACCAGGCCATGGGCACCGAGGGCCTCAGCGCTGCGCACGATCGCCCCCAGGTTGTGGGGATCGGTGATGCCATCCAGGGCCATCAACAGGGGGGGCTCGCCGATGGTGCGGCAACCGTCGATGAGGGTGCCGAGATCCAGGGTGTCCGCGGCAGCGGCCTGGAGCACGATGCCCTGGTGCACGGCGCCATCGGTGAGCTGCCCCAGGCGGGCCCAGGTCACCTCCTCCACCAGCACGCCACCGGCTTTGGCTTCCCGCAGCAATTGCATAAAGCGCGGCTGAAAGCGCATCTCAGCCGTGCACCAGATGCGGTGGATGGGCCGGTCACTTTCCAGGGCCGCCTGGGCGGCATGGCGCCCCCAGATCAGGTCGTCGGCGGGGCCGGCATTGAAGCGGGTGGAATCGCCCACCTCACCCACGGGCACTTCCACCGCAATCGCCCGGTCGCGGTCGCGGGGTGGGCGGCGCTCCGCAAAGACGGGGCGAGCGCCGAACTGGGGGCGGCCCTGGGGGCGCCCAGGACGGAAGGAGCCACCATCCGGGCGGGGTGCCGAGAAGCGACGCCCCTCGGGGCGGGGGCCCCGCTCCGGACGACCGGCCGCTCCCGCTGCACCACCGCGGTCGTCGAAACGACCAGCCGGACGACCCGGACGCCGCTCGGGCCGACCGGCACCGAAGCGGGGACCATCAGGACGGCCACCCGACTCGAAGCGACGCGGACCACCCTCGGGGCGGCGGGTGAAAGGCTTGCGACCGGCCGCGGGGCGGCCTTCGCCCATGGAACTGCGACCGCCACGATCCCCGCGGTCGCTGCGCTCTGGGCGCTCGCCCCGCTCACTGCGCTCGGGGCGGTCGCCGCCCTCGGGGCGCCATTCGCCACGCGGGGCAAAGGGTCTGGAGCCCCCACGGCCGCCGAAGGCGGGACGCCCGGGCTTACCACCGCCACCGCCGCCGCCACGGGCACCGCCGCGCTCGCCGCCCCTGTAGCCACCACCCCCACCAGTGCCAGCTCCCTGGCCACGGTCGGGACGGCGATCAAAACGAGGGCTCATATCAAACAGGCAATGGGTTTATGGGTCGGCGTCCTCGAGTTGATCCAACAGCTGCGCGAGCCGGCCGGGATCCTGAAGAAAGAGCCAGCCCACCATTGTCTCAAATCCCGTCGCACGGCCATAAAGACCGGCCTCCCCCTTGCGAGGACCCCGGCCAGCCCGGTTGCGTCCCCTACGTACCAGCTCTAGCTCGGCGCCGGTCAAAACACCGCTGGCTTCCAGTTTTTCCAGGGCTGCCGACTGGGCATCGGCCCGCACATCGGCCACCACGGCCCTGTGCAGATCGGCACTACGCCCCGGTTGCCGGCAGCGACGCAACCGCTGGT
The DNA here is from genome assembly GCA_937975655.1 of uncultured Synechococcus sp. Classification (GTDB taxonomy): domain Bacteria; phylum Cyanobacteriota; class Cyanobacteriia; order PCC-6307; family Cyanobiaceae; genus Vulcanococcus. The sequence continues at coordinate 1,561 of CALJTZ010000117.1, forward strand.
GCAACTCCCACACCGCATCGCCGAGCCAGGCCAACTGAAGGGGCCCCAACTCCCCCTGGACAGCCGGAGGCGAGAGCTGGGCCAGCCAGCTGGCCGTGCCGAACTCAGGCGGCGATGGCGCCGAGGGCGGTGTCGAGATCGGGCTGGAGATGCAGGAACTCCTCAAGTCTCACCAGTTTCACCGTCTGCACAACCCGGGCATTGCCCACCACCAGGAACTGGTTCTTGGCGTCGTTGCACTGCTTGGCCAGTTGCACCAGCACGCCAAGACCGGAGGAGTCGATGAAATCGATACGGCTCAGATCGATCACCAGGGGCTGCGCCTTGGCGGGTCGGTGATCGGCGATGAAGGCGAGAAACTGCTTGTCCGAATAGGCATCCAGCTGGCCTGTGAAGCTGAACAGCAGACAGCCGTCCTGCTGCTCGTAGCCGCCCCTGAGGGACACGGTCAATCGCTGCAGATCAGTGATGGCTACTGGCCTCGAACGTCACGAGCGACCGAAGTGTAATGACGGTTTCGGGCTTGGGAGGCTCCGCAACAAATCAGTTGCGTCAGCGCCGCTCCGCCATCAACGCCACGAAGCGGCCGAAGTGGTGGTCAGCGTCGTGGGGACCGGGGCTGGCCTCCGGGTGGTACTGCACGCCGAACAGGGGCAGCCGCCGGTGAGCCAGGGCGGCCACGGTGCGGTCGTTGAGGTTGAAGTGGGTGATCTCCACCTCGGCGGGGTCGAGGGAATCGGCCGCGAGGGCGAAGCCATGGTTCTGGCTGGTGATCTCCACCAGGCCGGTGCTGCCGCAGGGATGGTTGAGGCCGCGGTGGCCGTAGCCGAGCTTGTAGGTGCTGCCCCCCAGGGCCAGGCCGAGGATCTGGTGGCCGAGGCAGATACCGAACACCGGAAGATCGGGCTGCTGCACCAGGCCCTGGGCCAGGGCAATGCCGCTGGTCACAGCCGCCGGATCACCGGGGCCGTTGGAGAGAAACACCCCTTCGGGCTGCAGGGCCAACACCTGCTCCAGGCTGGCGTCGGCCGGCAGCACCGTGACGGCGCAACCATGGGCCGCCAGACGCTCGAGGATGGCCCGTTTGATGCCGAAGTCGATTGCCACCACCCGGTAGGGGGTGTCAGGGGCGGCCTGGCGGCGCTGGTCGAAAGCCGCGGGGCAGAGGCTGGTCCAGGTGTAGGGCTCGGCGGTGCTCACCGTCTGGGCCAGGTTGAGGCCTGCCATCGAAGGGGCTGAGCGCACCTGCTCCAGCAGCTGCTCAGGGCTGCGGCCATCGGTGCTGATGGCGCCATTGATGGCACCGCCCTCGCGCAGGTGCCGCACCAGGGCCCGCGTGTCGATGCCGCTGATGCCCACCACGTTGTGGCGCTGCAGCCACACCTCCAGGGTGTCCTCACTGCGCCAGCTGCTGGGCACGGGCGCCAGCTGCCGGGCGATCACACCGCGCACGTGGGGCGCATCGGCCTCCTGGTCGGCGCTGTTCACACCGGTGTTGCCCAGTTCGGGGTAGGTGAAGGTCACGAGCTGGCCCGAGTAGCTCGGGTCCGTCATGACCTCCTGATACCCGGTCATACCGGTGTTGAACACCACCTCTCCGATGGCGGTGCCGCTGGCGCCGAAGGCTTCACCGCGCAGCACCAGGCCATCGGCCAGCACCAACAGGGCGGGGTTCGGGGAGGGGGCTGTCGTCATACGCAGCCATCATCCCGCAAGGCCCTTCAGGCCAGGGCACCCCGCAGGGCTTCCAGCCGTTGCCAGGCCGCACCGCTGGCCAGGGCCTCCAGGGCGGGGGCCACGCCGGCGGCCACGCTCTCCGCCCCGCCCGCGGCCCAGAGCACCAGGGCGGTGTTCAGGGCCACCACATCCCGCTGGGCCGCCGTACCTCGGCCCTGCAGCACAGCTTCCAGGATCGCCTGATTGCAGGCCAGATCACCCCCGGCCAGGGCCTCCGGCGGGGCCAGCGCCAGGCCCAGGGCAGCGGGATCGAGCTGCTCGGTCCGCACGGCCCCGGCCTCGATCAGCCGCAGCTGACTGGCGCCCGAGAGGGAGGCCTCATCCAGGCCGCCGTGGCCATGCACCACCACCGCCCGCTCCAACCCCAGCCGGGCCAGGGCTTCGGCCATGGGGTCGAGCAGGTCGGCACGGGCCACACCGAGCACCTGGAACTCCGGCCGCAGCGGATTCACCAGAGGGCCCAGCAGGTTGAACACCGTGCGCACCCCCAGGGCCCGACGCAGCGGGGCCAGACCCACCAGGGCCGGATGCCAGCCAGGGGCGAACAGGAAGGTGACGCCGGTGTCGGGCAGCACCTCCACCACCCGGGCCGCGGGGGCCTGGAGGTTGATGCCCAGGGCCTCGAGCACATCGGCGGAGCCCACCTTGCCGCTAGCACTGCGGTTGCCGTGTTTGGCCACGCTCACGCCGCAGGCGGCGGCGGTGAAGGCCACGGCCGTGGAGATGTTGAAGCTGTCAGCCCCGTCCCCGCCGGTGCCGCAGGTATCCACCAGCGGGATGGCCGGCCGATCCCCCGGCAGGGGGCAGGCGGAGCGCAACACCGCCGCCATGGCGCCCAGCTCCTCACCGTTCACCCCCTTGGCCCGCAGGGCCGCCAGCAGGGCACCGGTGAGCACGGGATCAATGGATTCGGCCAGCCAGCCCTCCATCAGGGCCGTGGCCTGATGCGTGCTGAGCGAATCGCCGCCGAGCAGCTGCTCCAGCAGGGGGGGCCAGGGAAGGGCGGCGGCCATGGCGGGGGCTTGGGGGCGCTGGAGATGTAGCAGAAATTGCCCGGATGCGAGCGGATCAGGGGCTGTCCTGATCGGCAGTGTCGAAGCCGGAGCCCACCGCCTGGGGAGCCACCTCAGCGCCGGGTCTGTAGCCCGCCGCCCAGATGGCGCGGCAGCGCTGTTGCAGCTCGTCGCGGCTGAGGCCCCACAGCCGCAGGGTCTTGGCCAGATCGTCCTGAAGATCCAGCGCCCCGGGGAAGCCGGAATAGCGCATCAACAGCCGGCCCAGATCCACGAGCTGGGCATCCGTGGGCTGCTGGGCGGCCAGCAGCTGGTCTACCAAGTCGCGATCGGTGGCGTAGAGGGGGTGGGCCTGTTGGTCCTCAGCCATGGG
>CALJTZ010000118.1 GCA_937975655.1 uncultured Synechococcus sp.
AGCCTCAGAACGGTTTTCTGGAGAGGGGTTTCCCAACGTAAAAAGGGGCCCTTCCCAGCGCGAAAAAAAGCGGTAATTTTGATGAGTCACCGCCGCATCCCGCGGCGATGCACCCAAAGAGAAAGGGCTCCCGCGCCAACGGGAGCCCTTTCACAGCACACCCCCTCATGGCGTTGAGGCAATGGGCCGTTCCAAAACCAACCCTAAGCGCTCCACGCCAGAGGAAAAACCCCTCACGTGGAGAGCTCACATGTTCATTGGACCCGAGGACAAGAGAGTGATCGCAGGCTGGGCCTCGCAGTTCGGCTGGTCCCCGACAGTCGCCAAGCGCAATTTCACGGTCTACCGGGCTCTCGAATTCCTGGCCGCCGTGCTCGAGGACCAGATCGGCGAAACGGAAGGCTGGTTCTGGTGTCAGCAAGAGCGAATCGCCCAGAGCACAGGGATGAGTCGCCCGACCGTCAAGGCAGCGATCGAGGACCTGACAGGCGCCACCTTCATCGATCACGAGCGTCGCTGGCTACCCAGAGCTGAAAGCCTTTGCTCGTGGTTCCGTCTCAAGATCCCCCCGTCCTGCGCAGGACGGGTCCGAAAGGACCGCTCCGGGTCGCTTGCCGCTGGCATGTCCCTTCCAGCAACTGGTACGTCAAAATCTTCTACCCGGCGGGTGCAAAATTTTTACGCACCCTCCTATATGTCTAAGAGAGAAAAACTCAAAGAGATAAAGGCCAAAGCCATGGCAGACATACAGGACAAGTGCCTGCGCAATGGCCTAGATCCCATGTTCTGGATGTCTCAGGTCGATGAGATCATTGAGACTGGAAAGAAAGCCGAGACAAGGGTGAAGCGCATGGAGCGGGAGTTGCGCAGTGCGGGCATCTGTGACCCTTTGGACGTGAAGATGCGGGCCAAGGCCACGGCATAGGGCCAAGGCCGCTTCCAGGGCCTCCTAGGGGCCTCTCAGGCCCCCCCGGGTTTGCCTCTTGTGGCCCTCATGGTCTTCACCCAAAGGGACCCCTTGGGGGCAAAAACGGACCCCGCCCTCTAACAGGGGTGTTCAACTCAGGCTGAACCACCCAGCGGCAGGCGACGGAGGAGCAGGTGCCGCCGCGTAGTGGGGCAGCAGGGAGCCCCTAGGGCGACCGCCTGAGGGGAACACGACTCCGGATCAGGGGTGCCTGCCGGGTCACTAGAGCTCTGGCTGAGTTCGCCTTTCATGCAGGTACGCGGGACACTGCCAGAACCTCCTGATGGGAGGGGCCATCCCAACTTCCCCGAGCATTAAGTCGTACCTGACCTTGGCTGTGTCTTCGTCTTTCTGGATTCGGCTTGAAGTAGGTCGGACTCCTTCCGGTGATCCCTGCTGGCTCTCCTGCTTGCGCACCACCGCGGAGCATTACGGCTGGCTTGATGCCTTCCCTGAGTTCGGCCCCCCGGTTCACGTTGGTCCGGATGGCACCAGGCGGAGCTTCATGCGTTCGATGGATGGCCGCTCGAATTGGGGAGGCAAGGGCGTTCGCATCTGCCGAGAGCAGAGCCGTGATGGCTCCCCGGCCAGGAGTACCAACCGCTTCCGGGTGTGCCGCCGTTGGCGGCTTAAGGACTCTGTGGCTTTGGCGGTGGCAACCACCGTCGAATGGGGCTGGATGGAGAGCCGAGATGGGGTGCGTCGGACCCGTGATCAATGGCTGTCGATGGCATCTTGAACCTGCGCAACCTGCCAGCCGCATTAACGAGGCTTGGTGGTTGGTTCCCTTTCCCTCGTACCGCACGGCGGAGGGGGGACGTTCATCTCTGCGCACGCTTGCGTGCGACGGTGTGAACGGCCCTCCAGAGCCGCGACAGGCAACGCTTCGACTGCTGGCTTGCTGGCTTGCAGGGCCTTTGGTGTGGTTGTGCTCTTCCTGGCCATGCGGTTGGCTGGTGCCTAGTCCTGCCTAGGGAATTCATGGCTCAGCGTGCCCGGAGCGGCCGCCAGTTAGCGATTGAGGTTCCATCCGAGCTGCTGCAGCGCCTTAAGGCCCACGCCACTGCCAGCGATCGACCTGTCTCGGCTTTGGTGCGCCGTTGGATTGAGGCAGGTCTGAACGGTGATCTGGAGGGCTCGACGGAGTTGCCTGCTGCTGCTGGCTTGGCTGATCGGGTGGCGGCCCTGGAGCTCGCCGTCGTTGAACTTCAGCAGCAGGCCAAGGCTCCCCGATTGGAGAAGCCATCCCGGATGCCTGTGCTCTCCAAACCGCCTGAGTTAGGTCCTGTTCCCTCGCCCGGGGCATCGAGGATCACTCCAACAGGGGATGCGCCTGCTGGAGCGATCACCACCGCCGAGCTGGCGGAAGCTCTCGGCATGAAGCGGGGCAGCTTGAACGAAAGGATCCGCCGCATGGGTGGTGCCCGGTTGGGCCTTGAGCTCGAGGGGTGGTGCTGCGTCGGCAGTCGCACTCCAGAAGCTGGCGGCCCGCCCCGTTGGCTCTGGGAGAAGGCCTAGCTCCCTGGTTTGGCGATGCCTTCAGCGCTGGCGTTCTCCAGCAGGAAGGCCAGCAGGTTCGAGAGGCTTCGGCCCTCTTCATCGGCTCGGGTTTGGAGCCTTTGCCGTAGGTGCCAGCTGATGGTGATGCTGACCCGCTGAGGGCATCGGCGCAGATGCTCTGCCGCAGATACAGCAGGGAGTTCAGCGGCCTGGACGGGCCGCCGCGAGAATCCGTTCATCGCTCAGGTTTGCGCTGGGTGATCACGGGTCGGGGCGTTGACGCGCCGCCGGCCCACCCAACCTTATGCCTAGGCATGGCAAGTCGTGCCTAGGTGGTGTGCCTAGTGCTGTCTGGGTTTGGGCGGCTGGGGTTGTGTGTCTGCTGGGCGCTGGGCCCCTATGGGCTTGTCCCTCGCCCAACGTTTGAAACGCCCCTCTGCTAACAGCCTCAGAACGGTTTTCTGGAGAGGGGTTTCCCAACGTAAAAAGGGGCCCTTCC
>CALJTZ010000119.1 GCA_937975655.1 uncultured Synechococcus sp.
GGCTGAAGCGGCTGCCGAGGCTGCTAAGGCTGAGCGCGCTCGCATCTCCGGCATCACTGCACTGACCGAGAAGCACGGCATGGTCGATCTCGGCCGCCAGCTGATCGACGGCGGCCGCAGCCTCGATGAGGCCCGCGCTGCTGTGCTCGACAAGCTGGGCATCAAGCCCGTCGAGACCGTGGCCCCAGTCGAGATGGCCTCTCAGGATCGCGCTGGTTACAGCATTACCGCTGGTATCCGCGCCATGCTGACCGGCGACTGGTCCAGCCGCGAGGCCGGCCTGGTGCGCGATCTTTCCCGCGAGGTGGAGAAGTCGGGCGTTGCCAAGACCACCGAGCGCTCCTTCTTCGTGCCCTTCTCGGCACTGAGCCAGCGCGCTACCTACGTCACCTCTGGCGCCACCACCGGCGGCAACCTGGTGGCCACCGACCTGCTGGCCGATGACTTCATCGAGTTCCTGCGGAACACCGGTGTGATGCTGCAGCTCGGCGTGCGCACCATGCCCGGCCTGGTTGGCAACGTGGCGATCCCCCGCCGCTCCGGTGTGGCTTCGACCTACTACCTGAGCAGCCAGACCACCGCGATCACTCAGTCGGAGTCCACCTTCGACCAGGTGACCATGGCTCCCAAGAACCTGGCCGCCCTGTCTAAGTACAGCCGCCAGACCCTGCTGCAGGGCACCCCTGGCATCGAGGAGCTGGTGCGCCGTGACCTGACCGATGGCATCAATCTCGCCATCGACCTCGGCATCCTGAACGGCTCCGGCTCCAGCGGCCAGCCCACCGGCATCATGCAGACCTCCGGCATCGGCTCGGTGGCCATGGGCACCAACGGTGGCGCGATCACCCTTGAGAAGGTGGTGGACCTCGAGTCCGCTGTGATGACCGTCAACGGCGCCGTCAATCCCGGCTCGGTGGCCTACCTCACCAACTACAAGGTGATGGCAGCCCTGAAGAAGCTGCGCGCAGGTGGCTCCACCACCGGCGACGGCCCCTTCCTGTTCAACGCTGACGCAGCCCGCCTCGGCCGCGGCCCCACCCCCGGCACGATGAACGGCTACCCTCTGGCCGCCTCCAACCAGGTGCCCAGCACCCTCACCAAGGGCTCCAGCTCCGGTGTGTGCTCGGCTCTGCTGATGGGCGACTTCAGCCAGGCCATGGTCGGCTTCTGGGGGAACGGCCTCGAGATCACCGTGGGCGAGGACTCCGACGACTTCAGCAAGGCTCTGACCAGCGTTCGCGGCATCGTCACCTACGACGTGGCCGTGCGCGATCCCAAGAGCTTCGCTGCCATCCTCGACATCACCACCTGATGGAGACGGGGCCGGGCAACCGGCCCCCTTTTTATTCTGATGAAGGTTCTGATCTCAACCGACTGCGCCGCTCAGGGCGAATACCTCGAGGCTGGCAAGGTCTACGAACTGGACAATGCCGTGGCGGGTGAGCTGCTGCGTATTGGCCGCGCTGCTGAAGCGCCGGCCGAGGATCCGAGGCCCAAGGCAACCCGCAAGGCGAAGTCTGATGGCGATCTCTGAGGATCTGAACCTGTTCCTCGACGATTTCGGCGTCAGCTGCACAGCTGGCGCCGTTTCGGCATTGGGCATCCTCGACATGCCCAGCCAGATCATCTCGGGCGACATGGTTCTGACCACCGACTATTCGCTGACGGCTCGGGCTGCCGATTTTGGCGGCCTGAAGTACGGCGACAGCATCGCCGTGGCCGGCACCAACTACCAGGTGCGCGAGACGCGGCAGATTGACGATGGCGCATTTGTTGAGATCGGGCTGACGAAGGTATGACCACCAAGCGCGA
>CALJTZ010000120.1 GCA_937975655.1 uncultured Synechococcus sp.
CCAACCAAGGGGAGGCGAAACGGCCCCGGGGGCCGAGCTAGGGGCGCAGCCCCCGGCGCTGCTCCCAGACCGTGAAACCGGCCAGGCAAAAGCTCAGCCACACATAACCGAGCGCTGCACCGGCAGCAATGTCGCTGAGCCAATGGGCCCGGCAGTAGAGGGTGCTCAACCACACCAGGCCCACCCAGACGCTGGACACCAGAAACAGGGGCCGGCGCAGCTGCGGGTAATGGGCCGACAGCAGGCAACAGGTGAGGAAATAGAACACCACCGATCCAGCGGCATGACCGCTGGGAAAACTGCGGCCCGTGATGTCCTCCAACAACCGCCCACTGGGGCGGCGGCGGTCAAACATCGGCTTGAGCCAGCGGTCCACGAACAGCACAATCCCGCCGGTACCCACCAGGAAACACACCAGCTCAGGCCAGAAGCGCTTCCAGGCCAACAGGATCACCACTGCCAGCACCAGGACACCGGTCACGTGGATGCCACTGAGCTGGTACACCCGCAACAGCAGACCTCCCAGGGCATCCGGAATGGCGCTGTGGACGGCATCCAGCAAGGCCAGATCCACGGAAGGCCGGCGGGTCTGGGCCAGACGGGGCCCAAACCAGGCCAGGGCTGATGCGGTGAGGCCGGCGGCCAGGGCACGCCATGGCCCGAGGGCCCGCAGCCAATCGCGCACCAGGGCCAACAGGGCTTGGAAGGCGCTCATGGACGCTGCCCCAATCGGCGCAACTGCTCGATCGGCAAGCGCACCAAGCGATGGGCATCACGCCTGGCCAGCAGCAGACCATCGCCAGGGCCGAGGCCGAACTCCAGAAGCTCACGGTCGCTGCCGAACAGCAACACCGTGGACCCAGCGGGCCGTGCGGCCAGGCGTTTCCTCAGCTTCCTGGGGTTATCCACAAACAGCACAGGCCGTCCGCTGTAGTGCACCACGCTGTAGCGCCGATAGCCCACCACCAACAACGGCTCATCCGGCAGGGCCTGCACCCCTGCCGTGCGGGCCAGCTCCCGGATCGGCAACAGCCGCTCCCGATCCAGCAACGGGGCCAGGGCTGGCACCACCAGGGCCAGAACGGCGGCAAACGCCACCAGATTGGGCAGCCATAGCCGCCGCAGCCCCCCCGGTTGCAGCAGCACCACCACCAGGCCAATCGCGGCCAGAAGCAGGATGGCGGCCAGAAGCGAGGGCAAGCCGGAACGGCTCACGGCATCGGCGAAGCCGGGGTAGGCGGGATCGGCATCCAACAGCCGCGGCAGCAGGGCCGAAGCCAAGGCCATCAAGCCCAGCAAGCCTGCATTCAGCCAGCCCGTGACCCGCACCCCCAGGCCCAGGGGCTTGGCCTCAGCGGAGCTGGGCAGTGGCTGAAACACCAGGGCCACCAACAGGGCACCTGCAGGAACGGCCGGCAGGATGTAGCCCGGCAATTTGGTGGCAGCGGCAGAGAAAAAGCCCACCACCACCACCAGCCACACCAGGGCGAACAGGGAGAGGTCGTCTGGGGCTGGCGGCTGACGCCAGCGATCCAGGCGCCAGAACCCCAGGCGGGCCACTGCCACCGGCAGGAACAACGACCAGGGCAGCAGCAGGATGAGCACCCAGGGCAGGTAGAACCACGGGGGCCCTGGATGGGAATAGAGCACCGAGGTGAAGCGCTCCAGGTTGCTGAAGCCCAGGAAGCGGCCCAGAAACTCCATGCCGTTGGCCTGGGTGGCCAGGGCATACCAAGGGGCCGCCACCCCGAGGAACAGGGCGGCCATCGGCAGCAACGGTGTGCGGCGCAGCTCGCTCCAGAGCTGGCCCTTCAGCAGCAGGAAACCGCCAATCACCAGGCCGGGCAGCAGCAGACCCACGGGACCTTTGGCCAGCACGGCGATCCCTGCAAACAGGGCCATGCCGCCATGGCCCCAGCGCCGCAGGCCTGGCTGATCAACCGCCTGATAGGCCAGAACGAAACCGAACAGGGCCAATGTGATGGCGCTGGCGAGGAACATGTCGGTGACCGACGAGCGGCCCCAACCCACCCAAGCGGGCGAGAGGGCCAGCACCGAGCCGGCCAGGGTGGCGCGGCCCAGTCGGTGCTGCAACGCCTCGGTGGGCGGTGCCAGCTGCAGCACCAGGCCAAACGCAGCCAGCACCGTGGCAGTGGCCGCCAAAGCTCCCGGCAACCGGGCAGCCCACTCACTGATGCCGAACAGGCGGAAACTCAGCCCCACCATCCAGTACCCCCACACGGGGTAGTCGAAAAAGGTGTCCCCGTTCCAACGGGGGGTCACCCAGTCGCCGCTCTCCAGCATCTGGCGCGGCACCTCCACGAACAGCCCTTCGGTCTTGTCCATCAGGCCCAGGCTGCCCAGATGGTTGAAGAAGGCCAGAACGCAGAGCCCGAGCAGGGCGAACACAGCCAGGAGTACAGGCCGGCGTTGATCCACGCCCAGCCACGCCTTCAAACGTTTCATGGTGGCTGAGGCTAGGGGGTGTTCCAAACGAATCGGCTGCTGGCGGCGTAGTTCCACACGAACACCACCAGGATCCCGGCCAGCTGCGCCCAGAAGGTGTCCCGGTCCACAAAGCTGTAGTAGGCCGAAGCGAGGCCCACGTTGGCGAGCACCGGCAGCGAAGCCACCAGCAGAAACTTCAGCAGACCCCGCAACAATGCAGCACCGGCCAGGCGCTGAAAGCGGAAGGTGAGGGCGTTGTTGATCAGGTAGTTGGAGCTTGCAGCTACCACCACCGCCACCGGCAGAGCCTGCTCAAAGCCGAGGCGAACGCCCGCCATCAGCACCTGGGTCACCAGCAGTTGCACCACAACGCCGCTGGCCCCAACCAAGCCAAAGCTGATGGCCCGCCGCGGCAACAATCGAAAGCTGAGGCTGTGCAGGATCGAGATCAGGAAATCCCAGAAGATCGCCAGGTCGAGCTTGGAGGCCCCATAGCTGCGGGGCTGGAAGCTCAGGGGCACCTCCTGGGTCCGCAGACGGCCCTTACTCACGGCCAGGAGCTCGTAGAGAAACTTGAAGCCGTTCACATCCACCGCCCGCACCAGCGGCAGGCAACGATCCAGCCGCAGCACAAAGAAGCCGCTCATGGTGTCGGTGAGGCCGGCGTAGGCACGGTGCAAGCTGAAGCGGGCCGCTGCGTTGGCCCAGGTGGATCCGGCCTCTCGGCGACCACTGAGCCCATGGATCTCCGCCCCATGGTGGAACCGACTGCCGATCACCAGGTCGGCTTCGGCAGCGATCAGCGCCTCCAGGGCCTGGATCACCGCCGCCGGGGGATGCTGCCCGTCACTGTCCATCACCACCGCCAGATCACCGGTGGCATCCAGCAGGCCTTCCTTGATGGCACTGGCCAACCCGGCGCGACCCACCCGGCGAATCAGCCGGATCGCCGGCTGGCGGTGCGCCAGCTGACGCACCAGTTCGGCAGTGCCGTCGGGCGAGTCATCGTCCACGACGAGGATTTCCAGCGCAAAGCGCTGCTGCAGCACCAACAACTGGCTGAGCAGCGGCTCGATGTTGCCCCGCTCGTTGTACGCGGGCAACACGATCGACACCCTGGGGAACAAGGAGTCCGCAGGGGGTGGCGAGGAGGTCAACGGCCGGATAAGCCCAAAGGCATCAGCACGATCATTTCATGCATCCCCTGGCCGGCCATCGAGCTCCAGCGGTGATCGGGATTTACTTGATGTACTCCTTGAGAACACCGTTGCGGTTGGGGTGACGCAACTTGCGCAGGGCCTTGGCCTCGATCTGACGAATGCGCTCCCGGGTGACATCGAAGATCTGCCCGATTTCCTCGAGGGTCTTCATGCGGCCGTCATCCAGGCCGTAGCGCAGGCGCAGCACATCGCGCTCGCGAGGGCTGAGGGTGGCCAGCACGCCTTCCAGATCCTCACGCAGGAGGTTCTTGGCCACATCCTGCTCGGGATTCTCGATGTCGGCTTCGATGAAGTCGCCGAGTCGGGAATCCTCTTCCTTGCCGATGGGTGTTTCCAGGGAGATCGGCAGCTGGGCCGATTTGGCGATGAAGCGCAGCTTCTCGATGGTCATTTCCATCGACTCAGCGATCTCCTCTTCGGTGGGCTTGCGGCCAAACTCCTGGCTGAGCACCTTGGTGGTCTTCTTGATGCGGGAGATGGTCTCGTAGAGGTGCACCGGTAGGCGAATGGTGCGCGACTGATCCGCAATGGCGCGGGTGATGGCCTGGCGGATCCACCAGGTGGCGTAGGTGGAGAACTTGTAGCCCTTCTCGTGGTCGAATTTCTCAGCGGCGCGAATCAGACCGAGGCTGCCCTCCTGAATCAGGTCCTGGAAGGACAGGCCCCTGTTCATGTATTTCTTGGCGATCGACACCACCAGGCGCAGGTTCGACTGCACCATCTTTTCCTTGGCCCGGCGGCCAAGCATCAGGCGACGCCGGAACTTGATCACCGGCATGTCCACCAGGACCGCCCATTCCTTGGTGTCGGGGTAGTGACCGTGGTCGGTCTCAAACTGGGCGGCGAGCTCCTCCAGCTGCAGGAGATCGGCGATTTTGCGCGCCAGCTCAATCTCTTCATCCGGCCGCAGCAGGCGGATGCGGCCGATCTCCTGGAGGTACACCCGAATCGAGTCTTCGGTGTACACCCCCTTGGGGCCCACCTTGATGCTGGCCAGGGCCTTGGCCGCCTTGTCATCCTTCTTGTCGGCAGCACCCGTGTCGTCGCCACCGGTGGCCAGCAGCTGATCGGCGGCCGCATCCGGATCCGCCGGTGCGGCGGCCTTGGCCTTGGTGCTGGCCTTCTTGGCGGTGGTCTTCGCGGCGGCCTTGGTGCCGCTGGCCTTGCTGGCAGCAGTCTTCGTGGCGGCCTTGGTGGTTTTGGCCTTGGTGGGGGTCACCTTGTTGGCAGCCTCGCCGGTTGCTGCAGCCTCCGCATCCTTGGCCTTGGCCCGCGTGGCCTTCGGCTTGGCCACCTTGATGGTTTCCCCGGCGGCGTTGGCCACCATCAGGATTTCAGGGGCAGCTTTCTTGGCTTTGGAAGCAGCAGCAGCAGTGCTCATAGGAAGCTCGGGGATGGCGGCGTTAGGGCTAAGGGGGCGTAGGCCGGAAATCTCAGGATGCGCAGCGAAAACCTGGTGCGGAGGCAGCAGTGGACAAGCGGGGCGGCGGAACGGCAGACGCGGAGATGAGGGTTAACGGCTGAGCGAGGACAACGGGCGATGGCCGCAGAGCGTGGCCGGGCAGGGCCCGGACCCGGTGCGACCTGTCCTGGCAAGGGCAGGCCAGGAACTGGGAAAGCGCGAGCTGGGGGCAAGCCGTAGGGGAAACGCCAACCTGGAACAAGCGTGGTGAAAACGCGGGCCCGTAGGGGCGACCTCTCAGGTGTGGAGTTGACCCGTAGTGGCAAAACCGAAGGGCTGAACCGAAACGAGTAGACCGAGTGTGGGCAGGGGCCCAGGCATCGCTGTCAGGGGTGGTCGCAGATCGGGTGCGCAGGGCATGCCTGGCCAACCTCTGATCTTCCCGCTGGACGGAACTTTGCCTGGTTCCGACTACAGCCCTATGGACTGCTCAACAAGCTCATCTTAAGAAACCCCTGTGAGCTTTGCAAGGTTGCAGCCAGCGGAACGGTCCAACCCGCCCACTCCCGAGGATGGTGCAGCCTGGCTGCAGGTGTGGCTGGAGGCCGGCCGGGAGGGCCAGGTGTTCACCTATGCCAACCCGCAGCGACTGGCCGTGGGCAGCGGCGATCTGGTGCGCCTGCGACTGCGGGGACGGCGCCACATCGGCCTGGTGGTGGACACGCTGACGCTGCTGCCGGCCGCCCTGGAGGGCAAGGAGCTGGTGGCCATCGAGGGGCTGCACCAGAGCGCTGCTGTGGATCCCAGCTGGCAGGCGCTGATCACGGCCGTGGCAGAGCAGTGCCACACCAGCCGCTTCCGCACCCTCAAGGCCGCTCTGCCGCCCGGTTGGCTGGGCCAGCGCGCGGCACGGGCCTCCCAGCAGCCCCGGCGGCGCATCCGCGTGGAAGCCGTCACCGACACAGGCCACAGCCAGCTGGCGCCAGGCAGCCTCACCGAACGCCAGGCCCAGGCCCTGGCGCTCCTGCTGGAGCAGGGAGGGTCCGCCTGGCTGAGCGAACTGACCCAGCACCCCGGCATCAGCCGGGCCGTGGTGGAGGGCCTGGAGCGGCGAGGCCGGGTGCGCCGGCGCAGCCTCACCGACGCGGAGGTCCAGGGCAGCCCTGGAGGCGGCGGCCCAGCCGCCGCTCCTCTAGACAGCGCTCGCAGCCTCACCACCGACCAGGCCCGGGCCCTGGCGGCCATCGAGAACGCCCGCATGGAATGGAACCAGGCTCGCCTGGCCTGGCCGGTGTTGGAGGGCGGAGGCGGTGCGGGGGCGGGATCGACACCGCCGGCATCGACCGAGTCGGCCCCATCGCCACCCCTCAGGGTGTCGTCGCCCGCGTCACCCAGCAAGGTGTCGTTGCCCTCCCGGCCGTCCAGCAGGTTGGCCAGCACATTGCCTTGCAGTCGATTGGCCTGTGCGCTGCC
>CALJTZ010000121.1 GCA_937975655.1 uncultured Synechococcus sp.
CGCTGGCCGTGAGCACTTGGCCGCTGGCAGTTTGTTTGTTGCGCCGTTCACCTTTCACCGGGCCCTGGGCCACGAGGCCTCCGGCCGCCGGCTGCCAGTCCACGCTGGAGGTGGTGATCACCACAGCGGCCGGCCCCTTGTCCAGGCGACCATCCCACTGCTGCAGGGTCGGGCTGCCCCGCAACTCGATGCGGTCGTCCTGAATCAGGAAACGGGCTGTGCGGGCGCTGAGCCGGGAACGGCGATCCGTGGCTGTAGGGCGCCGATCGATCAGCATCAGGTCCTGCCGCGGCAGCCAACGCACCTGATCACCGCTGATGCGCACAGGGTCTTTGCCCAGCAACGTGATCGCCACGGCCCCTTCAAGCTGAATCGCCTCGCCATCTCCGAGCACGGTGCCGCTCTGGGCAGCGATGGAATAGCGCGGCTTACCGCGTAGGTAAATCACGCCGCGGGGTTGACGCACCTGGGCCAGTCGCCGGTTGATGTCGTAACGGGCCTCAGGACTGGTGAGCTCCCAGGCCGGTGCCCCACGCTTGTCCTGTTGGCGCAGGTTGAGGGAACGGAACACGAAGGGTTCCGGTGCCTCCTTGCTGATGGGCTGGCCGGCACAGCCCGCCAGCAGGAGCGCGGCGCTGCAGAGCAGGGGGCGCAGCCTCACAGGGGCGCGTCCAGCTCGAGCCGGGCCATCACAGGCGAGGGTTCCGGCAGAACGGCTCCTGGCTCCAGCCCCCCCCAAGCCAGCTGCTCCAGCCAGGGGCGGGGGTTGTAGCCAGCAGAACCCGAGTCCAGGGGCACCTGTGCCAGTTGCAGCAACATGCGACTGGAGAGATCGGGCAGTAGCGGGGCCATCAGCACAGCCACGATCCGGGCCGCTTCCAGCACCGCGTAGAGCTGGTCGGCCACCTGCGCCTGCGTGCCCTCCTGCTTCATCAGGCTCCAGGGGGCCTGGTCGTTCAGGAAACCATTGGCGCTGATGGCCAGCTGCAGGGTGGCTTCCGCTGCGCTGCGGAAGTCGAGGGCATCGAGGGAGCCGATCACCGTGCTGCGGGCTGTTTCGGCGGCGATGGCCAGGGGGTGGCTGGCTTCGGCGGCAGTGGTGCGTGCTGGCACACAGTCTTCGAACCAGCGCCGGGCCATGGAGCTGGTGCGGTTGAGCAGGTTGCCGATGGTGTTGGCCAGGTCGTTGTTCACCAGGTCGCTGAAGCGCTGCTGCTGAAAGTCCCCGTCCTCCCCAAAGGGAATGTCGCGGAGCAGGTACCAGCGCACCGCATCTCGGCCGCAACGCTCGAGCAGATCGGCAGGGTCGAGCACATTGCCCAACGACTTGCCCATCTTCTGGCCCTCGCGGGTGAGAAAGCCGTGGCCAAACACCATGCCTGGGAGTTCAAGACCGGCCGACAGCAGCATGGCGGGCCAGTACACCGCATGGAAACGCAGGATGTCCTTGCCGATCACATGCACAGAAGCCGGCCAGCCGTGGCTGAGGGCCAGCGCAAGATCAGGCTCCTCATTGGGCTCCAGCAGTGCCGTGATGTAGCCGAGCAGGGCATCGAACCACACATAGAAGGTGTGGCCCTCGTGGCCTGGCACCGGGATGCCCCAGGGCAGGTTCACCCGGGAGATGGAGAAGTCCCGCAGGCCCTGCTTCACAAAGTTCTCCACCTCCCTGCGGCGACTGGCGGGCTGAATGAAACCGGGCTGGGCGATCAGTTGCTCGATCTGCTGCTGATAGCGCGAGAGGCGGAAGAACAGGTTCACCTCATCACGCCATTCCAGGGGCCTCTGGTGCGTGGGGCAGTGAGGCGCCGTGGCCTCAGCGGGATCATCCTTGAATTCCTCGCAGGCCACGCAGTACCACCCCTGTTGGCGGCCCTCCAGCACATCGCCATTAGCTTCCACCCGGGCGAAGAACTGGGCCACGATCTGGCGGTGGCGGGGATCGGTGGTACGGATCAACCGGTCGTTGCTGATCTGCCACCGTTCCCACAGATCCCGGTACTGGGCGCTCACCGCATCGCAATGGGCCTGCGGACTCAGCCCGGCCGCCTCGGCCGTGCGCTGAATCTTCTGGCCGTGTTCGTCGCAACCGGTGATGAAGATCACCGCCTCCCCCTTCAGCCGCTGGTAGCGGGCCAACGCGTCGCAGGCCAGCGTGGTGTAAGCACTGCCCAGGTGCGGCTTGTCGTTGACGTAATAGAGGGGGGTGGTGAGGGTGTAGGTCATCGGCGGGATCCTACGCAGTGCATCCCCTGGCAGCCTGGGTGGCCATCAAGGAGCAGGCGGGTCCATGCCGAGCAACAGCACCCAGGCCCAGGTGGTGGTGTGGGGTGGCGGCACCGGCGGTGTGGCGGCTGCGCTGCAGGCCGCCCGCGGTGGGGCGGACACCCTGCTGCTGACACCCGGGCCCTGGCTGGGCGGCATGGTGAGCGCGGCTGGGGTGTGCTGCCCCGATGGCAATGAACTCACCCCGTGGCAGACCGGGCTGTGGGGTGCCTTCCTGCGGGAGCTGCAGCGGCGTGAACCCGAAGGCCTGGACCAGAACTGGGTGAGCTGCTTCGGCTACGCGCCAGCCACCGCCGAAGCGATTCTGCGGGAGTGGTGCCATCAGGAGTCGCGCCTGCGCTGGTGGCCCGATGTGCAGCTGCATTCGATCGCGCGGCGCGCCGATCGCCTGGAGGCTGTGGAGATCGAGCGCCAGGGCGAACCCATTCGGGTCGCCCTCCAGGTGCTGGTGGATGGCAGCGATCGCGGCGATTGCTTTCCCCTGGCGAAGGCCCCCTACCGGCTGGGCTGGGAAGCCCAGGAGCTGTGGCAGGAGCCCAGTGCCCCAGGGGCCCATGCCCTGGCAACCGATCCCTTCTTCCAGCGTCAGCCCGTGCAGTCCCCCACCTGGGTGGTGATGGGCCAACTGGCGGACGGCCCCTTCCCCGCCGCCGCCAGCGAGGGGGTGTTGCCAGCGCCGTTTGCGGCGGCCAGCGAGGCGTTTGGGCTGGAACGCACGATCACCTACGGCCGCTTACCGGGCGGGCTGGTGATGCTCAACTGGCCCCTTCACGGCAACGACTGGCACGGTCAGCTCGAGCGCGCCTTCGATCCCGACTCGGCCGTGCGAGCGGCCCTCTACGCCGACATGCAGGCCCATAGCCAGCGCTTTGCCTCGGCCCTGCAAGAGGCCACAGCGGGTTGGTTGCAACAGGGGCGCTGCTTTCCCGCCCATGGCAGCGAGGCCTCCAGCGGCGCGTTGCACGGCGGTGAGCATCTGGCCCTGATGCCCTATTGGCGTGAGGGACGGCGGCTAGTGGGGCAAGAGCTGGTGATTGAACAGCAGCTGCTGCCCCAGGCCCCTGGGGAGTCAGTGGCACTGCTGCCTCTCGATAAGGCCGGTGCGCTGCAATCGGTGGCTGTTGGCAATTACGCCAATGACCACCACTACCCCGGCGAGGACTGGGCCCTGGCCCCCAAAAGCACCCGCTGGGGAGGGCGTTGGAGCGGCACGCCCTTCTGCATTCCCTATGGCGCTCTGGTGAGCAACGGCGTTGAGAATCTGCTGGCCGCCGACAAGTGCTTCAGCAGCAGCCACATGGCCAATGGGGCCACACGGCTCCAGCCGCTGATCTTCAACATTGGCCAGGCCGCTGGAGCCGCCGCAGCCCTGTGTGCCATGCGAGGCCTCAACCCCGGCGATCTTCCCGTCCGCGATGTTCAGGACCAGTTGATCGGCGATGACAGAGCTCCTGCTGGCCCCGTGCCGTTGTGGGACACCCCATGGCATCACCCCCTCTGGGCTGAGCGTCAGCGGGCGGCTCTGGACGACCCCTCGCTGGTGTCAGCCCAGGGCTCGCTTACCGGCCTGCCGGCAAGGCTCACGCCCGATCGCGGGCCTTCGGAACCCAACGAGCGCCTCTGGAGTGGGGAGCTGAGCCCCGATGGCACGGGCGGCTACAGCTTGCGCAGCGCCCAGGGCCTGTGGCCCGTGATCACCCTTGAGCCGGGGCTGCACCGCTGGCTGCAGCAGCTGGATGCCCCCAGGTCTGTCGAGTTGATCGGCTGCCTCAACCCCTGGGGGGCCTGGCTGAGGGCCTCACGTCTGGTGGGCTGAGCGCCGGGCCACCAGACGCAACACATCGCCATCGGGGTCGCTCTCCTTCACCTGCACCACAACGCCATCACCAGCCGCGCAGCTGTCGTGTACCACCACGGGCAGATCCATGGCGAGCTGATCGAGGCGCACCAGGGCCAACCCGTCCTGGGGCCGCAACCAGCGCAGGAACAGGCCTTCCCAGCGCTCGCTGCGGTGCTCGGCAAACCACACCTGCTGCCAGTGGCGTTGATCCTCGCGGCTGATCTGGATGCCCTGGCGAATGGCCGGATCCAACTGCTCCAGCAGCGCACTCACCTGATCGGCACCCAGGGGTGAGCCGCCCTCCAGCTGGGCGGCGAGCTGGCGCTGGGTGAGCAGGTCGCCATAGCGGCGGATGGGGGAGGTGGCCTGCACGTAGGCGTCGAGCCCGAGGCTGAAGTGGGGCGAAGGCTGGGGTGCGGTGAGTCCGCGACTGAGGCCCTTGCGCAGGGCCGCGTGGCGGACGGCACCTGGCGGCAGGTTGTCCAGCTCTGCTGCCGTGGGCAGGGTGCAACTGGGCTGACTGCGGTACGGCAGGGCCAGGCCAACGGCCCTGCCGTGCTCGGCCACAGCCGCTCCCGCCAGGATCATGGCCTCGGCCACCATCAGCCGGGATGGGCTCGGTTCCACCACCTCCAATTCGGCATGCTCGTCGCAGCGGCGGAAACGCCCCTCCGGTTGGTCCATCAACAGAGCACCCCGGGATTCACGCCAGCGGCGGCGCAGGCATCGCGGGGGCCAGCGGTCGGGCCGGATCGAGCAACCTGACCACCCTCTTCTCCGGCAGCGTCCTGGTGATCGGCAACGGCGCCAACGCCGGCCTGCTGGCGGCCCAGATCCTGGCCACCGCCGACGCCGCCCTGGCCGAGTCGCTGCTCAAGCAGGCCTGCTGGTACGCCGTGCTCGCGCCCGCCACCTCCTCGGACCAGCGCACGCTGCTCGAGGCCGTCGTCGCGGCCGCCAACGACGCCGCCGCCCCGACGATCATCGACCACCACAGCCAGCTCGACTCGTGGAGCATGGTCGAGACCAGCGTCGAAGACGCCGACGAGCTGTCCCCCGCCGACGAAGCCGCGCTGATGATCGCGGAGCTCGCCGAGAAGCATGAGGTCATGATCGCGACCTTCGGTCACGCCGGTGATGGAAACTTGCATCCGACCATCGTGATCCCGCGCGGCGACGCGGATGCCGGTGATGCGCTTGCCCGGGGTCGCGCCGCGCGGGCCCAGTTCGAAGAACAGGAACCACGCGTTGCGG
>CALJTZ010000122.1 GCA_937975655.1 uncultured Synechococcus sp.
CTCGATGGCCCAGGGATTGAACAGGCTGCGGGAGCGATGGGTTTCAAAGCTCACCGGTGCTGCTGCTGCCTGGGCCAGGGTCACGGCCTCCCCCCAGAACTGCCGTTGCTGCCGCGCTCCCCAGGCGTCGCAACCGGCAATCACGCTGATTCGCAGTGGCTGCAGCTCCAGGGCTCTCTGCAGCTGCTCGCCCAGCTCCTGCAGGTGCTGCGCTGGGCCCTGCTCGAGGCTCGGCACGTAGTCACCGCCGGTGACGATCTCCACAATCAAGTCCTGACGGGCTTGGCTGAAGGCCTCGAGCACCTGCTGTGCCGTCAGCCCGGCAAGGCACGGGTGGTGCAGGTTCAGCTCAAGGCCATCAAACCCCTGATCCGCTGCCAGGGTCTGAGCTTGGGCCAGGCTGCCGCTGAAACCCCAGAGGGTCTTGAACAGCAGCAGCTCGCTCACGGCGCCTCGTTCTGGATGAACAGATCCGGCTGGATGCCCAGATACACCGCTTCCTTGAACAGAGCCTGCTTGGCCTCCGCATCCTCCCGTTCCAGGGCCTTCGCATAGCGCTCCCGTAGGGACGCGATCAGGGCCTGGCGCTGGGCGTCACTGCTGGCCATGGACTGGAGGCTGAAGCTGAGGGCAATGTAGGCAGGCTCCACATGGGCGCCGGCGCCCTGGCCAGACGGTGCGATGCTTCTGGCCTGCCAATGGTTGTGGTGTGCCCGAGCCAGCCCAGAAGCGCCCAGTCGCCCTGCTCTGCGGCTACTACGGCGAACACAACCTCGGCGATGACGCCCTGCTGGACTCCTTGCTGCGCCAGTTGTCCACCGGCGTCGTGCCGCTGGTGACCGCCCATGACGAGGCCGAGGTGCAGCAGCGCTTTGGCGTGGCCACGGTGCCCCGTCGCCGCTTGAAGCGGGTGTTGGCAGCCCTGCGCTCCAGCGATGCCCTGGTGCTGGGGGGCGGCAGCCTCCTGCAGGACTCCACCAGTTTCCGCAGCCTTCTCTATTACGCCGCCCTCATCGTCGCCGCGCGACTGCAGGGCAAGCCGGTGCTGCTCTGGGCCCAGGGCCTCGGCCCCCTCAAGCGGCGGCGCAGCCGGGCCCTGGTGCGCGCCCTGCTGCCCATGGCCACGGCTATCAGCTGGCGGGATCCTGAATCCGATCTGCTCGCCCGTCGCCTCGGCGTGAGTGCGGATCACGGAACCGATGCCGTCTGGGCCCTGGAGCCGCAGCCCTGGATCGGCGGCGGTGGGCCGATCGTGGTGTGCTGGCGGCCTTCGGTGCTGTTGCAGGGCGATGGCTGGCGTCCCTACCTCGAGGCCCTGGAGCAGCTGGCGGAGCAGCACAACCGCGAGGTGCTGTGGCTGCCCTTTCACCGCGGCCAGGATGCTGGCTTGCTGGATCAGCTGGTGGCCCAGGGGCTGGTGGGCGAGGCGCTGCAACGGCGTAGCCGCGAACTGATCGCCAGCCGGCCCCGTGAGGCCATGGCGGTGTTCCGCAGCGCCGGCCTGGTGGTGGCCATGCGGCTGCACGCCCTGATCCTGGCGGCCCTGTCCGGCAGTCCCACCTCCGCCCTCAGTTACGACCCCAAGGTGCAGGCCTGCGCCACGCAGTTCGGCTGCAGCTGCAGAGATCTCGCTGATGTGCCGGCTTCCGCCGCCGACCTGCTCACGACCTGGCAGGACGCCCTGGATCACCCCGCCGCCAGCGGCGCCATTGCTGACATGCGCCAGGCCACCGCCGTGCATCGCCAGCTGCTGGACCAGCTCCACACCCTGGGCGAATAGGCCAGCAACGGCCAAGCCGCCAAATGGTGGCGATGCCTACCGCTGCCGCGCCCCTTCCACTGGTGTGATGGCGCGATGGCACAGGCATCGACACCCCTGATTCCGCGGCAACCCCTGGCGGAGCTGAACGCTCTGCGGGATGCTCCGGGCTGGATCCGGCTCACCTCCCATGTGCTCACCATCGTGGTGGGGGGCATCCTGTGGCGAGCGGCGGCTCTTCCCTGGGGGTTGCGCCTGCTGGGCCTGTTGGCCAGCGGCATTGGCCTGGCCACCTGCTTTGCTCCGTTGCACGAGTGCGGCCATCGCACCGTGTTCCGCAGCAAGCGCCTCAACGACGCCGTGGCCTGGTGCGCCGGCTTGCTGAGTTTCTACAACAGCACCTTCTACCGCCGCTACCACCAGTGGCACCACCGCTTCACCCATCAGCCCGGCCTGGATCCCGAGCTGGAGGATCCCGTGCCCACCTCCCCATGGACGTACCTCCTGGAGGTGAGTGGTTGGCACTGGTGGAGCGGCAAGCTCTCCGGCTATGGCTCCCTGCTCTGGGGTGATCTCTCCGACCGTGCCTACCTCAGCCCGGAGTCGATTCCCCAGGTGCGCCGCTCCGTGCGCCTTCAGTTTCTGGTGTATGGCGCGCTGCTGCTGGCCTCGCTGATCGGTGCTAATGGCTTCCTGTGGTGGAGTTGGCTTCTGCCGCTGGCGGTGGGGCAGCCCTTCCTGCGGCTGCTGCTGCTTGCGGAACACAGCGGTTGCAGTTTCGTCAGCGACGGCACCACCAACACCCGCACCACCCTCACGATCGCTCCGGTTCGCTGGTTGATGTGGAACATGCCCTTCCACGCCGAGCACCATCTCTATCCCTCCCTGCCGTTCCACGCCTTGCCCGCGGCGCACCGCTGGACGGCTCCCCACCTGAGCCACCTGGATCCCGGTTACCTCGCCGTGCACCGCGAGCTGCTGAGGCAGCTGCCCAGCCTGGCCCTGCCCCGATGAGTGCTGTCATCAGCCGGCAGGCCGCCAGCTTTGCCCTCGGGGATCTGCCCCTCGCCTGCGGCCAGACCATCCCCAAGGCCCAGCTCAGCTACCTCGTCATCGGTGAGCTCAACGCCGATCGCTCCAACCTGATCCTGGTACCCACCTCCTATGGCGCCCGGCCAGAGGATCTCGCCTGGATCGCAGGCCCTGTGCTGGATCCCGAGCGCTACTGCATCGTGATCGCCGGCAGCTTTGGCAATGGCGCCTCCAGCAGTCCCAGCCATGGCGCCATGGGTCTGGCGGAACAGGGTTGGGTCGTGCAGCACGCCGACAATGTGGCGGCCCAGAAGCGGCTGCTGGAGGAGGTGTTCCAGATGCAGCAGCTGCCGCTCATCTATGGCTGGTCCATGGGGGCGCAGCAGGCCTACCAGTGGGCGGTGACCCATCCCGACTGGGTGCAGCGGATCTGCTGCCTGTGCGGCACCACGCGCACCTCTCCCCACAACCGCCTGTTCTGCCTCAGCCTGCGCCAGGCCCTCACCGCCGACCGCCATTGGAACGGCGCCGGTTTCGATGCGGAACCGCTCGATGGCCTGCGCACCTATGCCCTGATCTACGCCAGTTGGGCCGCCAGCCAACCCTTCTTTCGCACGATCGGCACCTCCGTGGAGGAGCACGTGGAGCAGGCCTGGCTGCCCCACTACCGCCGCCATGACCCGCGCGACCTGATCGCCATGCTCGACACCTGGCTCAGCCACGACGTGGCTGCCGGGGGTGATCTCACGGCCGCCCTGCGGCGCATCAGGGCCCGCACGGCCGTGGTGGCCTGCAACCGCGACCTCTACTTCACCCTCGACGACATGGCGGCGGATGTCGATCCCATCCATGGCGCCTCCCTGCACGTGATCGATTCCCTGTTGGGCCATCGCGCCGGCAATCCCCACAGCAGCGCTCCCGAGCAGCAACAGCTGCGCCGCATCGTTGAGCAGCTGCTGGCCAGCTGAGTTCTCTCGCCTTCCCCATGACCGATCTCGCCAGCCTGGCCCGTGAGCACCAGCTCAAGTTTCTGCTGATCTCGTTCACCGACCTCTTCGGCGTGCAGCGCTCCAAGCTGGTGCCCGCCAGCGCCATCCCGGCGATGGCCCGTGATGGCGCCGGCTTCGCGGGGTT
>CALJTZ010000123.1 GCA_937975655.1 uncultured Synechococcus sp.
ACACGACGCTCTTCCGATCTGACTCATCCCAGATTGCCTATTTCTAAGCAAACTGGCTTCACACGTCATTCGTCGCACCCATGATTCCGCTCCTGCTCCTCTCTTCCATACCCACCGGCGTAGCCGCGGCACAAGCTGCTCCTGTGGCGGAGCAGACGAGCCGTTATCCGTACGCCAGCCTGCAGCTGGGCGTGGGCTTCCCGAAAACCTACAGCGGGGACTTTGACGTGGACGGCGTTGATGGCGTCGTGACCGACCTGGATCTCAACACCGGCTTCAATGGCGAGCTGGCCTTGGGCTACAAGTTCAACAACTTCCGCAGCGATCTCTCAGTTGGCTACGGAAACTTCGGCGTCAACGAACAGAGCTACCGCACCGCCAGGTATGGCAGTGGCAGCGTGTCTGGCAAAGGCAGCACCAGCCTCACCACGGTGATGCTGAACGGCTACTACGACATCCCCATCCGCAACGGTGATCAAAGCCTCTCCCGCTGGAGCCCCTACGTGGGCGGCGGCATCGGCTACGCCAACATCGCTACACCTGCTTGCGCCGCTGCCGCCTGCTACAGCGGTGGCAGCGCAGGGGCCTTCGCCTGGCAAGCGAAAGCCGGTGTGTCTTACCGGGCAACAGAGCGCGGCTTTGCCTTCCTAGAGGGGGGGTACGTCGGCACCGCTGGCAACACCACCGTGAACGAGGTGACCTTCGGCAACTTCGGCGCCTGGCGCATCAACCTCGGCTGGCGCCAGGGCTTCGGGGGCGCTCCCAAGCCCCAGGCGGTGGTGCAGGCCGAACCGGCTCCTGCCCCGGTGGTCTCCCCAGAGCCGGCCCCTGCACCCGAGGTGCAGCCGCCCATCCGCGGCCTCTGGTGATCTCAGCCGGCCGCTGCCTGGTGGCCGAGTTCCCGCCGAATCGCCTCCGCCAGATCACCGCGATCCACACCATCCCCCGGCTGCACTAGCAGCCGGGCTTTTTGGCGCAGCAACTCCAGAAACTGATCGGCGCTGAGGCCCTGTTCATCGGCCGCCCCCAGCACCGCCAGGGTGCGGCGCAGATCCGCCAGTTCACCGTCCAGCTCAGCGGCCGTGTAGTCGCGCTGGCCAGCCATCACCTCGGCAAACCGCTCACGGCGCTGGCGTTTCTCAGCGGGATAGGCCTCCAGCAACTGGTCTCGGCAGCTGCGCCAAGGCCGCCCCGCCGTGAACAGCTCCGCCAGGGCGGCACTCAAGCCCGCCGCCTCGGCCTCGGCAATGCGCAGATCGAAGGCGCTGGGGGGCTGGCGCAAGCCCACGAAAATCTCAAACAGCTGGGCCGGCCCCAGCGGCTGGCCGTCATCCGCCAGCAGGGGTAAGGCGGAGGCCTGCAGCGCCGAGAGGAGCTCGGGCTGATCTGCCACCTGCCCGGTGAGCTGGGGCGAGGGCCCCTGGACACCACCCTCCTGGGCCAACACCTGATTGATGCGCCCCAACGCCACAAACAGCTCGGGGCCCGGGGAGGCCAGCTTGCGGTTGCGCAAGTTGGAGAGCTGGGAATTGTGCACCCGGCCCAGCTCCAACCGCTCGGCCAGGGCCGGCAACACCCGGTGGCTCCAGCCGTTGCGCTCGTGCCAAACCCTGATCAGATGCCCGAATGCATCTCGCCCTGCTTCGAGTTCATCGCGATATTGCACTTGATACGGATCCGTACTGCTACCATTTTATCGGAAACAGATGGAGCAGGCCCATGACGGCCTCAATCACCGCCCCGGCCCGGGCCAGGGCCCTGCATCGCAGCCAGCCCGGCGCGGCGCTTCCTGCAGTGCCCCAGGGCCGGGACTGGGGAATTGTGGCCTTCATGGCCGCCATCCACGGCCTGGCCCTGGTGGCCCTGCTGATCGTGGCGCTGCTGGTGGGTGCGGAGCGCAGCCTGCGGCGCCGCAGCCGCTGCTGGAACCTGGGCAACGACGGCCAGGCCGATCAGGCCTGGCCTCTGCGGGGTCCGCGCCGTTGGCTCAGCCAGCTGCTCTGCCTGCTGCCGCCGCTGCTCATCCTGGGC
>CALJTZ010000124.1 GCA_937975655.1 uncultured Synechococcus sp.
GTGCGCCTGCCGCAACTGGAGCTGGACATCGCCAGCAGAGCCGTGATCAACCCGGCCAACAGGCAACGGCGGCGCTGGGGAGCAGTCATGTCCCAGCCTAGGAAGGGCGCCGGATCTGACAAGCAGACACCGCAGCCCCATTGTTCCTAGCTTTGATCTGTTCAGGCGCGCTGCTGTGCCCTCTGACCCATTGCCAGCTGTCGACAGCCTCGCGGAGATTTTCCGCCTCGCCCCAGACCTCACCGGCAACGATGTTGTGGTGTGTGAGCTGGCCACAGGGGAGTTCCTCGACTGCAGCAGCTCAGCCCACAGCCGCCTGGGCTACAGCCGCGAGGAGTTCCTGAGCCTGGGTCTGGCGGGGATTCAGGCCAAGGCCAACCACGATTCGGATTGGGTTGCGAGCCAGTTGCGGCAGATCCAGGTGAATCCCCGTGGCAGCTTCCTCAGCTCGCACCGCTGCCGCAATGGTGAGATCAGGGAGGTGCAGGTTCACTACAACGTGGTGCAGATGCAGGGGCAACAGCTCCTGCTCGCCGCCATCGAAGACCTGACACTGCAACGGGAAGCCGAGCGCGAACTGACGCGGCTCAACCTGCTGCTCAGTGAAGCGGAACAACTCAGCGCCATCGGCAGCTGGGAGATCAATCATTGCAGTGGTGAAGTCACCTGGTCTCCGGAAACATTTCGCCTCCTGGGCAGCGAGGCCGGCCTGGAAACCCCAAGCATGCAGGGGTTTCTCAATAAGGTGCATCCCAAAGATCGCGACCTGGTCGCCGCCAGCCTGCGGCAGTCGTGGCTCAGTGGCCAGCCCTATCAGCTCCAGCACCGCGTGGTGCACGTGACCGGTGAAGAGCGCCTACTCCTGCATCGCGGCCAAACCCACTGCGACACAAGCGGCCAACCCCTGCGCACCATCGCCACCCTGCAGGACATCACCGAGCGCCGCAGCCGTGAGGAGCAGCTGGCGGCCGCCGCACTCACGGACAACGTCACCGGCCTGCCCAACAAGACAGCCTCGCTCCAACATCTTGAAGGCCTGCTGCTACGGGCTCCTTACAACCAGCAGATCGCCTTGGTTTGCCTGGATCTGGACAACTTCCAGAGCATCAATGACAGCTTTGGCGTGGAAGTGGGCAACCAGGTGCTGTGCTGGACCGCCGAACAGCTCGCCCTGCTGCTGCATCCGGGTGACTGGTTAGCGCGCCTGGCCAGCGATGAGTTTCTGATCGTGCGCTCGGAGGGAGTGGGCTGCCTGGCAGGAGCGATCCAGCTGGCCCAGGACCTGCAGACGGGCCTGGGCCAGGCCGTGCCGCTCCTGAACCCACCGCGACCGATCCAGGTGACGGCCTGCGCTGGCGTGAGCATGGCCCCAGACCACGGCAGCACGGCTGTGGAGCTGCTGCAGTGCGCCAACACCGCGCTGATGGAGGCGAAGCACCAGGGCAAACGCCGACTGCAGACCTACTCCACCGCCATGAGCCAACGCATCCGCGAACAGCTGGATCTGGAGAACCAACTGGCCAGGGCGATCGAGCATGAGGAGCTGCAGGTGTACTTCCAGCCGCAGTACAACCGCTCCAATGCGTTGATCGGGGCAGAAGCGCTGCTGCGCTGGCGTACCCCACGGGGCACAGAGATTCAACCCAGCCGCTTCATCCCCCTGGCCGAGCAGAGCGGCCTGATTCAGCCGATCGGCCAGTGGGTGCTCGAGCACAGCCTGGAACAACTCCGGACTTGGCGGCAGCAGGGGCTGGAGCTGCCACGCCTGGCCATCAACGTGTCAGGGCTGCAGTTCGATGCGGCCCAGCAACCGCTGAGCGAGGTGGTGGCAGGCCTGCTGCAGCGGCTCGAGGTCCCCTCCCATCAGGTGGAATTGGAACTCACCGAATCCACGCTGATCAGCAACCCCGAGGGAGCCATTCAGCAACTGGAAG
>CALJTZ010000125.1 GCA_937975655.1 uncultured Synechococcus sp.
TGGATGGGTGCGCACCAGCTCGTGGATGGCGCCGCTCCAGGTGAGTTCGTGTTGCTGGGCAAAGGCCCCCAGTTGCAGAACGGTTTCGGTGTGTAGGGCCACGCACTTTTTGTGACACCCGAGCGGCAGGCGCAGCGGCCGGGGCTTGCGGTTTGGGTGCTCCATCAGCTCACTCGCTGCGGCTCAGCCGCGCCGCTGCCGATTACGAGCTGTTGCAGGCGCCGGTCGATCAGCGCCCAGAGCCGCTCGGCTCCTTCATCGCTGAGCTGGCCCTCTGCCAGCAGGCGGTTGACGCGTTGGCGGGCGTTGTCCAGAGCCTCGGTGCTGCCGAGTTTGGGGATCTCCTCCAGGGCGGTGTCGACCAGCTCCGCATGGGCGGGCTGTTTGCTGGGAGCGTTGGGCTCCGGGGCTGGCTCTGTGGCGAGTGCGGCCTGCTGTGGCTCGTCACTGTTTGGTTGACCTTGGGGATCAGCTTGCTTGTGTGCTGCGGTTGAACGCCTTGGGCTGCGGCGGGAAGTACCAGCCTCTGTTGCAGTGGCAGAACCCGCTGTGCCGCCGTTCTCTGCTGGCAGAACGTCCACCGGTGCCATTGCCGCTGGACGTGTCGTGGGCATCGGTTCTGCCCTGGTCAGCACCTGAGGCGTGGCGACCGGTTCAACGGCGCTGGCCTCCACGGCTTGCACATCGGACACCTCCTCTTGGGTTATCAGCCCGAGGCTGATTTCTGGGCAGTAGACCTTCACCCAGAAGGCGGCGGCGCGGTACCGCAGCATCTGGCCGGTCATCGACTGCCACTTACTGGTTTCCTTCCCGTAGCGATCCGGCCGGCTCCACCAGCCCTCCTGCTTGGCCATCTCGATGCTGATCGTCTGGCCCTCCAGCACCTCGCCGGTGGCCTTGTCGCGGGCCACCGCAAAACAGCTGCTGGGGTTGTTCTTGTCGTCGAAGACAAAGCGCAGCGGCGAGAAGCGGCCGCTGGCGTTGACCGTGGCGATCAGAAAGGAGCTGGACCAGCTCGGCTTGCCGTGAATCGGGGTCATGTTCTGCATGACCACCAGGGGGGAGAGGCGCATCCGGGCGGCAATCTCTAGGGCGATCAGCGAATTGGAAAGCCCCTGCTGGCCCCGGTAGTCGCTGGGGACCATGGTGCTGGTGCAGAGGGCCTGGGCCATCCGCTGGGCGGCTTCAAAGGCGGCGATGCCGGAGAAGACGCCGCTGCTGATGTCGGCGGCCTGCGTTGCCGGAGGAGGCGGTGGCGTGGCCTTGGCTAGGGCGCTGGTGCTGGGCGAGAACTCAGTCATGGGAGGGAGATCGAGGGGAGCATGGGCACGGCAGGCACGTCAGAACAGGGCGATCGAACTGGGATTAAACAGCTCGCTCTCGGGAGACCGAGAGGATGTAGGTAAATGGCGGAACGGCTGGCGGCCGTGGCTGGGCCAGGTGCCGCTGGCCTGGCACTCGGCAATCCGGCGGAAGGCCTCCTCCCGCCGCTCGAGGCCGATGGCGATGTCCTGCTGATCAAAGGCCAGCAGGGCGCAATCAAAGGGCTCCTCCCACTCAAAGGCGATCAGGCCCAGCTCCTCGGGCATCTCTCCGGTGCGATCGGAATACCCCAAGGCCAGATGGGCCAGCTGCAGGTCGTAGGCGAGATCCTTGGCCTGCCAATAGAAGCGGCGAGGCACGGCTGAGCGGGTTTTCTTGAGATCGAACAGCCGCCCATCCGTGGTGACCACATCGGGCAGACAACGGCAAGGACGCCCGGCGGCATCACTCCAGAAGTGGGCCTGCTGGGAGTGCGACTCATCCATGGCGGCCAGCACCTCGCCGATCACTGGATCACGGCGCAGGGCAGCAGCAATCTGCTGGGCTTGCTTCACCATGTCCAGATCGGAAGAGCGTCGTGTAGGGAAAGAGTGTCTTCGCCTGTGTAGATC
>CALJTZ010000126.1 GCA_937975655.1 uncultured Synechococcus sp.
CCAGCCCCTCATCGGCATCCTTCTCCAGCTCCACCACATGGATCGATCCATCCGGATCCTGCACCTCGAGGGTGAGCTCTTCCTCACCCACCAGAAATTGCAGATCAATCAGATCCCGGGGGCGAACGCCATTGATGCTGAGCAGCTTGTCGCCGGGTTGGAGTCCCAGCTCATCGCCAATGGAGTCGGGCTCCACCGTGTCCACCACAGCAGGCTCGGGCACGCGGGCCTCACCGCTCAGCTCAGCCAGGGCAACGCCCGCAGAGGATTCTTTCCACACGGCGGCTGAACGGAGGCAAGGGGTGCTCTCAGTTTGAGCCCGCGCCGAGACGACCCGCGGACAGGATCAAAAACAAGCCAAAGAACAGGCGGTAGCCCACAAACCACCAGGTGCTGTGGTTCTGCAGAAACTTGAGCAGCCAGGCAATCGCCAGCCACGACACCACGGCCGCCGCGACGATGCCCACCAGCAGGGGCACCACGCCGCCCGCCACCGGCTCACTGAAGGCGTCCTTGAGTTCCACCAGGCCAGCGAGAGTGATGGCAGGAATGCCCAGCAAAAAGGAGAAGCGGGCCGCATCAGCGCGCCGCCAGCCATCAAACAGAGAGGCGGTGAGGGTGCTGCCCGAGCGGGACACGCCAGGGATCAGCGCAAGGGCCTGGGCCAGTCCCACCAGCAATCCATCCCTGAAACGCACGTCGGCCAGCACCCGGCGGCGACGGCCCAGCTGTTCGGCGAGAGCCAGTACCAGGGCCATCACCACGGACACCACCCCGATCGAGGTGAGGCTGCGCAGGGGGGAATGGTCGAAGTCTTCAACGAAGAGCTTGATCGCCAGACCCGCCACCACGATCGGCACCGTGCCCAGCACGATCGCCAGCCCCAGGCGGGCCGAGGGGTCGTCCCAGCGGCGGCGGCGCAGGGCCTCGCCCACGGCAACGGCCACGTTCTGGAGCTCTCGGCGGAAAAAGGCAATCACCGCCACGATGCTGCCCAGCTGAATCACGGCAGTAACCGAGACCCCTGGATCTCCCCAGCCCAGCAGCACCGGCACCACCTTGAGGTGCGCCGTGCTGCTGATGGGCAGAAATTCAGTGAGTCCCTGAACCACCCCAAGCACCAGGTAGTGCCAGCAGGCCTCCAGGGCCCCGAGCTGCTCAGGTGGGGCCAATGCAGCCATGAGATGGGGGTGAAACGGGGATGGGGCAGACCCTATGGCGGCTCGAGGCCCTTGGCCAGCACCGGACAGGGCCGCAGGTTCCCTTAAGGTTGAACACCTTTCTTCACAACCAGGTGCTCGGGGCCCCTCCCAGCTTTGCTGCCAGACCGCTGGCCCCCGCCCTGCGCCCCGGCACCGCTCCGAGCACGGGGGGCCATCGCTGGACGCCCACACTGGTGGGCGATTGGCCGCTGGCGCTGGCGGGAGCCCTCTTGGTGGCCCTACCAGTGTTCCTGCAGGCTCCCTGGGTTCGGCTCGCCCCCTTCAGCGCCACTCTGTTCACGGCCCCGCTCCTGCTGGCCGGCCTGTTGCTGGAACGCAACCAGCGGCCCCGATGGTGCAGCGCCGGCGCCCTGCTGGTGGGATTCAGCGGCAGCTGGCTGGCCGGATGCCTCTTCTGGGGATGGTGCCGGCTCCACCCCGCCTGGCACCTGCCCATTGAGGCCTTTGCCTTGCCCCTCGCCATCGGCGGCCTGCAGGGTCGCTGGCGACTGGCGGCCAGCTTCTACCTGGCCTCCTTGCTGGGCACCGCTTGCACCGATGGCGTGATGGCCCTCACCGGTGTGATGGGCTGGTGGGTGCAGGTGCTGGAGGCTCCGATCGAGCAAGCTCCCCAACTGCTCCAGCAAGCCGCCCTGGGGGTGCTGCAACCGCTTCCCCTGGCCATCACGACCTGCGCAGGGGTATTGCTCACAGCCCTCTGCTGGCGCACCTGGGACCATGCCGACCCCGCCTGGCGACTAGCGGCCTCTGCCCTCGCCACAACCCTGGCGGTGGACGGCCTGTTCCTGGCGGCAGCACTTTGGGCCCCCCAGCTCAGCGGTCTGATCTGAAGAACTGCAAAAGCCTGCGGTAACAACTGCTGGCCCCTGACGGCTCACCTGTAGGTTTGCAGGGCTGGCTGCCTGGCAGCCCTGTGGTTCCCGTTCAGACGGAGTGTTCGATGAAACGGCTGGTTTCGTGGCTCATGAGTGGAGTGCTGCTGGCCGGCCTGCTGCTCACCCTGATGATTGCCCCCTCGGCGCAGGCCGCCGAGCCCCGCAATGTGGCAGACGAGAAGATCGCCGAGCGCGAGGGCAAGGTTGACCTCAACAATTGTTCGGTGCGTCGCTTCCAGGCCTACCCAGGCATGTATCCGACCCTTGCCGGCAAAATCGTTCTGGGTGGTCCTTACAACAGCGTTGACGACCTGTTCAATCTCGACCTGAGCGCCCGCCAGAAGGAGCTCATCGAGAAGTACAAGGAGAACTTCACCGTGACGCCACCCTCCATTGCCCTGAATGAGGGCTTTGACCGCATCAACGATGGTCAGTACCGCTGATTGCTTCGGGTTTTAGATTGGTGAAATGGTGAAAGCCGTCGGGCCCTTCCGGCGGCTTTTTTGTTGGCCTGCCCTTGGTTCGCTCGATGCTTGAGCTGCAGCGCGACTGGGACGTGGTGGTGGTGGGAGGCGGTGCCGCTGGCCTAATGGCCTGCCTGGAACTGCCTGCCCATCTCAGCGTGTTGCTGGTCAGCAAGGAACAGGCACCCCGCTCCGCCAGTCGCTGGGCCCAGGGGGGGATTGCGGCGGTCACCAGGCCCGAGGACAGCTTTGACAGCCATGTGGCAGACACCATCCGTGCGGGTGGCGGCCTGTGCGATCCAGCAGCCGTGAAACTGCTGGTGCAGGCGGCTCCCTCCTGTGTGGACCGGCTGTTGCAGCTGGGCATGGATTTCGACCGTGCCAACGACGGCCTCAGCACCACCCTGGAAGCGGCCCACAGCCATCGGCGGGTGCTCCATGCCCAGGACCGAACCGGCGGGGCCCTCGTGGATGCCCTCGAGCGGGAAGTGCTGCGGCGGCCCGGTTTAGAGCGCCGCCAGGGCTGCGTTGCCCTGCAGCTCTGGGTGGCCGAGGGCCGCTGCCAGGGCTTGCAGGTGGTGGACCAGGGGCAGGTGCAGTGGCTGCGGGCCAGGGCCGTGGTGCTGGCCACCGGAGGTGGAGGGCACCTGTTTGCCAACACCACGAACCCGGCTCAGGCAAGCGGCGATGGCGTGGCGATGGCCTGGCATGCGGGTGCGGCGATCCGTGATCTGGAGTTCGTTCAGTTTCATCCCACCGCCCTAATGCTGCCGGGGGCTCCCCATTTCTTGATCTCGGAAGCAGTGCGCGGCGAGGGAGCCCGCCTGGTAGACGCCTCAGGCAACAGCCCCGTGGCCGACCTACCTGGCCGCGACCTGGCTCCCCGCGATGCCGTGAGCCGGGCCCTGGTCCGGCGCATGCGGGAACTGCAGGTGGAGCACCTCTGGCTGGATCTGCGGCCCGTCGGGCGGGAACGGCTGGAGCGGCAGTTCCCCACCATCCTGGGCCGTTGCCGTGAACTGGGGCTCGAGCCCACGGCCGAGCCGATCCCCGTGGCGCCTGCTGCCCATTACTGGATGGGCGGGATCCGCACGGATCTCCATGCCGCCACCAGCCTTCCCGGCCTGTATGCCGTGGGTGAGGCGGCCAGCACCGGGGTGCATGGAGCCAATCGCCTGGCTAGCAACTCCCTGATGGAATGCCTGGTGTTTGCCCGGCAATTGCGCCACATCCAGCTGGGGGAGCTATGGGTTGGGGCCCCGCCAGCGGGTACAGCCGGGGCCGCGAACACGGCCAAGGGGGAGGCCGCAGCCCACGCCATCGAAGCGCTTCGACAGCGCTGTTGGACCGTGGCCGGTGTGGAACGGCAGGCCACAGCCCTGCGCCAGAGCCTGGGGCAGGTGCAACGGCAGCGGGCCTGCCTGGAGCGACAGCCTGGCCTGAGGGGTCTTGCTTCAGGCAGCCGAATCTCCGGCGAGCAGCTGCAAGCGCTGCTCAGGAGCCATGAACTGCTCCAACGGCTGAGCCTGGCTGAACTGCTCCTGGAGGCCGCCCTGTTCCGCCAGGAGAGCCGGGGCGGCCACTACCGGCTGGATTGCCAAGCCACCCAGCCGTTCTGGCAGCGACACACCCTTCAGCAGAGGAACCGGTCCATTCGCACCGAGCCGATCGGCGGCTCGGGTTAGAAGTTGCGAGGCCCGTTGTAACCGCTCAGTTGAGCCAACTTTTCGAGCGGTTTCACGCCGGAATCGAGCTGGCCATTGATCTCCCAGCTGGGGTAGCCATCGATCTTTTTGGACTGACAGAGCGCTGTCTGGCTGTTGCGCCCGTCGGGGGCACACTCGATCACCGTGAGTTTTTCAGTGGCCTGGCGGCCAAACAGCTCCTTCTGTTCATGGCAATGGGGACACCAATAGGCGGTGTAGAGCTTGGCTCCGCTGGCGGTGAGGTGGCTGGCCAACTCCACCTTGGCCGCGGAGCTCTCCGCCTGAACAGCTGGGGGCACACCCTTGCCGGTCTCCACAGCGGGCTTGCCCACGGAGGCGGCCCATCCCAGGCTCAACACGCCCACCACGAGGGCCGTGATCACCCCGCGGAACACCAGTTGGCCGCGATCATCCCAATCGCCGCCCACAAGGCTGAGCACGAATAGAGCCAGGCTGAGGGTGGCCGACAGGATGCAAAAGGGACAGCAATCCCGAATGCCGAAGGCCATCACGCCCAGCAGCACAGCGCTGAACACGGCCATCCCCGTGCTGAGCAGGAAGAGTCCCCACCAACTGCGCTGGCCCAGGCTGACCCTGGCCTCACCCTGAAGCA
This sequence comes from uncultured Synechococcus sp., assembly GCA_937975655.1. Lineage (GTDB taxonomy): Bacteria > Cyanobacteriota > Cyanobacteriia > PCC-6307 > Cyanobiaceae > Vulcanococcus. The sequence continues at coordinate 4,882 of CALJTZ010000126.1, forward strand.
CCAGGGGCACCACGGCCATCAACAGGATGGCGCCATAGGAGAGACAACCAAACAGAGCCAGAGGTTGTCCGAGCAGGCTGCCCCAGGCGCTGGAGAGCACCTTTTCGCAGCCATTGCAACCGAAGAAGCCCTGGCTGCTGCAGCTCAGGGCCCCCAGCACCCCCCACGCCTTGAGCGTGATCGAGCCGGTGTCGATCACGCCGATGGTGGACAGCACCGCCATCAGCACCCGCACCCACTTACGGCCGGAGTCGCTGCGGCGCCGGTTGCTGCCCAGGCGTTCGCTCAAGCGGGAGGAGGTCACGGGGCCATCACGATCTGGAGGGATTGTGGCAGCAGTTGTCCGATCGCACCCAGCAAAGGCACCAGGGGAAAGGACCTCAATGCCTCTCAGTAGGGTGAAGGATTGGCCGGCGCGCGGCCCCATCAGCCCAGACAGCAGCAAGACATCCTTCAGCCCGATCCCATGAGCCAGACGCCAGCCAACACCGCAGCGCCGCGCAAGACGGTTGCGTTCGCCCACCTCGGCTGCGAGAAGAACCGGGTGGACACCGAGCACATGCTCGGCCTGCTGGCCCAGGCCGGCTACGGGGTGAGTGCCGACGAGAGCGAAGCCAGTGTGGTGGTGGTGAACACCTGCAGCTTCATTCAGGACGCACGGGAAGAATCCGTGCGCACCCTGGTGGAGCTGGCGGAGCAGGGCAAGGAACTGATCATCGCCGGCTGCCTGGCTCAACACTTTCAGGAGGAGCTGCTCGAATCCCTGCCGGAGGCCCGCGCCATCGTGGGCACCGGCGACTACCAGCACATCGTGAGCGTGCTGGAGCGGGTGGAGGCCGGCGAACGGGTGAACCAGGTGAGTGCCAACCCCACCTTCGTGGGCGATGAGCACCTACCCCGCTACCGCACCACCTCCGAGGCCGTGGCCTATCTCAAGGTGGCCGAGGGCTGCGACTACCGCTGCGCCTTCTGCATCATTCCCAAACTGCGGGGCGATCAGCGCTCCCGCACCATCGAGAGCATCGTGGCCGAGGCCCAGCAGCTGGCGGCCCAGGGGGTACAGGAACTGGTGCTGATCAGCCAGATCACCACCAACTACGGCCTGGATCTCTATGGCAAACCCCAACTGGCGCAGCTGCTGCGGGCCCTTGGAGAGGTGGAGATCCCCTGGATTCGGGTGCACTACGCCTACCCCACCGGGCTGACGCCCGAGGTGCTCGCGGCCTACCGGGAGGTGCCCAACGTGCTGCCCTATCTGGATCTGCCCCTGCAGCACAGCCACCCCGACGTCCTGCGGGCCATGAACCGCCCCTGGCAGGCGGACGTGACCTCGGGCCTGCTGCAGCGCATCCGCGAGCAGCTACCCGAGGCCGTGCTGCGTACCACCTTCATTGTGGGCTTCCCGGGCGAAACCGAGGAGCACTTCCAACACCTGCTGGATTTCGTGGCGGAGCAACGCTTCGACCACGTGGGCGTGTTCACCTTCTCGGCTGAGGAGGGAACCGCTGCAGCAGACCTGCCGGATCAGGTGCCGGCCGAGGTGGCCGCCGAACGCAAGGACAGGCTGATGGCCCTACAGCAACCGATTGCCGCCGAGCGCAATGGCACCTGGGTGGGGCGCATCGTGGATGTGCTGATCGAACAGGAGAACCCGAGCAGCGGCGAGATGCTCGGCCGCTGTGCCCGCTACGCCCCGGAAGTGGATGGCGAGGTGCGGGTGAATCCCGGCGTTGGCGGCCTCTGCGCCGCCCCAGGCACCCTCGTGCCCGTGCGCATCACCGCCGCCGACACCTACGACCTGATCGGTGAGGTGGTGGGGGCCAAGGCCATGGTGGGCGATGCCCTCGCGGCCCGGCGGACGGGCGCTTGATTCAGGCCCTGCAGCGGCTGCGGCGCAACCTCACCCGCCATCAACGCACCACGTTCCTTCTGGCCTCAGGCCTGAGCACGGCCGGCTCGTTCGCCGGGCTCACGGCCAAGGGGTGGCTGCTGATGGAGGGGGCCGGCAATCCCCTGCTGCTAGCCCTGCACTTCGCCCTGCTCACCCTGCCGACCCTGGCGGTGAGTGGCCCTGCCGGGGTGCTGACCGACCGGGTAGGTAGTGAGCGGGTGTTGATCCGGGCCCAGTGGGCCCTGTTCGCCGCTGCCGTGGTGGGGGCCATCGCCATCCCCATCAGCGAAGGCCGGATGCAGGACGGCCTTCTGCTGCTCAGCACCCTGGGCATTGGCACCGCCAGCGCCTACGAGCTCACGGCTCGCAACAAGTACGTGGCCCTGCTGGTGGAGGAATCCGAACAGCTCGGCCCCTATCTCACCAGCTTCTCGGTGATCTTCAACGTGGGCAAGCTGGTGGGGCCGCCCCTCGGGGGCTTCCTGCTGGCCGCCACCGGCCCCGCCCTGGCCCTCGCCCTGGATGCGGCCACGTATCTGGTGCCCATCGCCAGCTTGCTGTGGCTGATGGCCCCCTACCGGGAACGCGAGCAACGCAGCCAGAAGGGCAAGGCCGCCAGCCTGGCGACAGCGTGGCGGGACTGCGGCGCCGATCTCCGCCATGTGCTGGTGTTCACGGCGCTGGCCTGCCTAGTGGGCTTCTTCCATCCCGGCCTGGCGCCGCTGATGGCCGCCGAACTGCTGGGTCCAAGCCCACTGGCCCTGGGTCTGTTCACCAGCGTGATTGCAGCAGGCAGCATCACCGGCGGAGTGGTGCTGCAGCGGCGGGCCGCCGTGCTCAGCCGGCAACCTGGGGTATTGCTGGGGGTCAGCACCGTGCTGACAGCCCTGGCCCAACTCGGACTGGCTCTGCAGTGGCCTCAGGCCTGGGGTCTGGCCATGGCGTTCCTGATCGGTGCCGGCACGGCCTGCCTGCTCTCAGGCACCAATCTGATCATTCAGGTGCATGCACCCCAGGTGCTGCGGGGGCGCATGGCCGGCCTGGGGCAAATCGCTTTCCTGGGTGGCGGCGGTATCAGCGGCCTGGCCGCCGCCGGACTCACTCTCCAGATGGGGGTATGGGGTTGTTTCGGGTTGCTCGGCAGCCTGGGCCTCGCCCTGGGAGCCTGGGAGCTGGCGAACAAACAAAACCTGCGGCTGAGCTGACACCCAACCGCCGGTGATGCACATTCGAGCCTGATCGGCCTCAGATCAGCTTGACGCCGCGCAGCACGAAGGAGATGGCAGCTGCGGCAACCAGACCAGCACCCACCAGTGCCAGATAGATCACGGGGCCCATGGCTGGAACACAAGATGAAGTGGGTATTACAGCAGAAAGCCGGCAAGCTCAGGCACAACAGGCCTAGGCTTCCGTAACGACTACGGTTCCCCCACCCAGGGCCGTGCCGCTTCCACGCAACCCGTCAGGACGAACCCACCGCGATCGGCATGCGCACCCTCTTCATCTATCCCGAGTTCCCGAAGACCTTCTGGAGCTACGAGAAGATCCTCGAGCTGGTGAACCGCAAGGTGCTGCTCCCTCCCCTGGGGCTCGTGACCGTGGCCGCCCTGCTCCCCCAGCAGTGGGAGATGAAGCTGGTGGATCGCAATGTGCGCGAGGTGACCGAGGCTGAGTGGGCCTGGGCCGAGCTGGTGGTGATCTCCGGCATGATTGTGCAGAAGGCCGATATGGCCGTGCAGATCGCCAAGGCCAAGCAGCGCCATCTACCCGTGGCAGTGGGGGGCCCCTTCGCCAGCTCCACCCCGGATGCCCCGGAGCTCGATCTCGCGGATTTCAAGATCCTCGACGAGGGTGAGATCACCCTGCCGATGTTCATTGAGGCCATCGAGCGCGGCGAGGCCAGTGGGCGCTTCAGCTCCAACGGCGAAAAGCCGGATGTGACCTCCACCCCCGTGCCGCGCTTCGACCTGCTGCAGCTCGAGGCCTACGACTCGATGAGCGTGCAGTTCTCGCGGGGCTGCCCCTTCCAGTGCGAGTTCTGCGACATCATCGTGCTCTACGGCCGCAAGCCGCGCACCAAGACCCCCGAACAACTGGTTGCCGAACTCCAGGCTCTCTACGACCTTGGCTGGAGGCGCTCCATCTTCCTGGTGGACGACAACTTCATCGGCAACAAGCGCAACGCCAAGCTGCTGCTGCCGGCCATCAAGCAGTGGCAGGTCGAGCGGGGCTATCCCTTCAGCTTCGCCACGGAGGCCTCCGTGGATCTCGCCTCCGACGACGAGATGATGCAGATGATGGGCGAAGCACGCTTCGACGCCGTGTTCCTGGGCATCGAAACTCCCGATGAAGCCAGCCTGTCGGTGGCCGGCAAACACCAGAACACCCGCAGCTCCCTTGAGGAATCCGTGGACCGGATCACCTCCTATGGCATCCGGGTGATGGCCGGCTTCATCATCGGCTTTGACGGCGAGAAAACAGGCGCCGGCGATCGCATCGTGCGTTTTGTCAGTCGCACGGGCATTCCCGCCGCGATGATGGGGATGCTGCAGGCCCTGCCCAACACCGGCCTTTGGCATCGCCTCGAGAAGGAAGGTCGCCTGGTTCAGGAAAAGGCTGATGCCAAGGGCGTGAATCAGACCAACCTGCTCAATTTCGTACCGACCCGGCCGATCCGTGACATCGCTAACGAGTACGTGGACGCGTTCTGCCGCCTGTACGAACCGAACGCCTACATCGATCGGGTCACCCACTACTACCTGAAGATGGGCAAGCCGCGTTGGCGGGCTTTCTTCCAGCCCGAGGCCTCGGACAAGTCGAGCCTGCCGAGCCTCACCGACGTGCGGGCCCTCAGCACCGTGGTGTGGCGCCAGGGGCTCAAGCGGGACACCCGGCTGCGCTT
>CALJTZ010000127.1 GCA_937975655.1 uncultured Synechococcus sp.
CCCCCGGTTTCAGGAAAGTTGTCACCCCTCTGATCTGAACACCCGGGGGCTTGAGGACATGACCAATGCGTCGTTACAGCGAGGCCGTTAAAGCTGATGTGAGGAGGCGGATGAGTCCGCCTCACAGGCAGAGCGTGGCTCAGATCTCAGCAGAGCTGGGCATTCACATCGTCACCCTCTACAACTGGAGGAAGGCCTGGCGGTTGCAGGGAGAGGTGGTGCCGGCATCCGAGAAAGACCCTGATGGTTGGAGTGCTGCCGACAAGTTCACGGTGGTGCTCGAGACCGCTGGCCTGAATACCACTGAGCTCAGCGCCTACTGCAGGGAGAGGGGCCTGTTCCCCGAGCAGGTGGAACGTTGGCGACAGGCCGCGCAGGATGCCAACGAGAAGCCAGTGCTGACCTTGAAAGAGCAACGGGAGCTGGAAAAGCTCCGTGCCCAGGACCAGCGGGAGATCAAGGCCCTCAAGAAGGAGCTGCAGCGCAAGGAGAAGGCCATGGCGGAGATGGCTGCCCTGCTGGTGCTGCGAAAAAAGTGGGAGGCCTTCTGCTCGGAGGACGCGGAAGGCTGACCAGCGCTGTTCACAGGCGCAAGGCGATCGAGCTGATCGGCGAGGCGCATGCTGCTGGCGCAGGGCTTCTCAGTGCCTGCGGCGAGATCGGCATCTGCCTGCGCACACTCAAACGCTGGCGCAAGGCATGTCTGGGTGATGGCGGAGGCCACGATCGCCGCAAAGGCAGTCACCGCCTGGTCTCTCACAAGCTGACCGAAGAAGAGCGCCAACGCATCCTGCTCACCTGCAACCAGGCGGAGTACGCCTCACTGCCGCCAGGTCAGATCGTGCCAGCCCTGGCCGATCAGGGGCTGTATATCGGCTCGGAGAGCAGCTTCTATCGGGTACTGCATGCCCACGGCCAAGCCCATCGGCGCGGTCGAGCGCGGCCACCACAGGAACCCAGGGCGGTTCCGAGGCTCCGTGCCGCAGGAGCCAATCAGGTGTGGAGCTGGGACATCACCTATCTCCCCACCACCGTGCGGGGAATCTGGCTGTATCTCTACCTCGTGATCGACGTGTGGAGCCGCAAGGTGGTCGCCTGGGATGTAGATGAGCGCGAGGATCCAGCCATTGCAGCGGATCTGGTAAGCCGGGCTTGCCTGAGAGAGCGGATCAGCAAGGGCCGCAAGCAGCCGCTGATCCTCCACTCGGATAACGGGAACGCCATGCGCGCAGCCACGCTGGAAAGCCGGATGGAAGAACTGGGCGTGGTCAGGTCGTTCTCACGGCCGCGCGTCAGCAACGACAACCCCTACTCGGAATCGCTGTTCAGGACGGTGAAGTATCGGCCTGAATACCCCCGCAAACCCTTTTCCTCCAAAGACCAGGCCTGTCAGTGGGTGGCGTCGTTCGTCGACTGGTACAACCACCAACACCGCCACAGCGGCATCAAATTCGTGACGCCCCAGCAACGTCACGATGGCCAGGCTGTGGAGATCAGCCGCCACCGCGCTGTCGTCTACGAACAAGCCCGACAGCTCAATCCGAGGCGCTGGTCACGATCAACCAGGTGCTGGCGTCAACCGGAGGTGGTTTGGATCAATCAGCCGCCAGATGAGCTCAATGAACCAGGGCCGCTACCTTTGGTGCAGGCCGCCTGACCGGCAGCCCAGGATTGACACCTTTCCTGAAAGTCACCGGA
>CALJTZ010000128.1 GCA_937975655.1 uncultured Synechococcus sp.
GGGCAACACGGGATCTCGGGCGGCAAAGGCCCAGTTGCTGCGATGCAGAGCCGCACACAGCTCCCAGAACCGGGCACTGCCAGGGAACTGGCGCAGGCGCTCGGCCTGCCAGCGCTGGGGATCCCGCCAGAGCCGGATGGGCTCGGTTTCACCGGCCAGCCACACACTGCAACCCGGATCCAGGGGTGCGGCCTGCGGCAACGGCACCCCGAAATGGCGAAACAGCCGCTGGTGGATGCCCCCGGGTTCAAAGCCCGCCACCTGGGTGGCCCCAACGTCAAAGGTGTAGGCCCCCCGCCGGAAGGTGCCGGCACAACCGCCGCTCTGGCTGTGGGCCTCCAGCAGCACCACCTCCAGCCCCTCCGCGGCCAGAAGGGCTGCGGCGGTGAGTCCGGCGATGCCGGCCCCCACCACCGCCACATCACAGCGACTGGTCATGGCGGCATGCTGGCAGTGCCACCACGGCTGCCGTGACGCGATGAGGCTGCCCCTGCTGAGCGCCTGGGTGGAGTCCCTGGTGGGTCAGCCGGTGAGGCACCTCTCCCCCGTGGGCGGGGGCTGCATCCACAGCGCCTGGCAGCTGCAACTGTGGGATGGGGGCCTGCTGTTCGCCAAGACCAACCGGGCCGACCTGCTGCCGGTGTTGGAGGCGGAGGCCGACGGCCTGGGTGCCCTGGCCGCCGCGGCCGGTGGAGAACTCGCTGTCCCCCGCCCCCTGTACTGGGGGCCCGTGGACGGGCACGCCTGCCTGCTGATGGAGTGGCTCCCGCTGGCCCGTGGCGCCCACAGCCACAACAGCGCCGGCTGGTTGGGCCTCGGCAGAGGCCTGGCCCGGCTGCACCGCAACAGCGTGTCCGAGGCACCGGACAACCCGGCGGCGCCCTATGGCTGGAGCACCGACAACTTCATCGGCACCGGCCCCCAGTGCAATGGCTGGCGCGCGCGCTGGGGGGCATTCTTCGCCGAACAGCGCCTGGGGGTGCAGCTGGCCCTGGCCGAGCGTTCAGGCCACCGGCTGGCCGGCGCCAACACCCTGCTGGAGCAGGTGCCGGCATGGTTGGAGCGGCACCGGGTGCAGCCCGTGTTGGTGCACGGCGACCTGTGGAGCGGCAATGCCGCGCTGCTCACGGGCCAGGGACACACCGGCGCCATCTTTGATCCCGCGGTCTATCGCGGCGATCGGGAGGTGGACCTGGCCATGGCCCAGCTGTTCGGCGGCTTCCCCGAGGCCTTCTTCGCCGGTTACCAGGCGGAGTGGCCCCTGGAGCCAGGCCATCAGGAGCGGGTGACGCTCTACAACCTGTATCACCTGCTCAACCACGCACTGCTGTTCGGCGGCGGGTATCGCCATCAGGCCCAGCAGTGCATCGATCGCCTGTTGGCAGCCTGAGCTCGGCCACGCCGGCTCAGCCACGCCCCTTTAGCCCAGGTAC
>CALJTZ010000129.1 GCA_937975655.1 uncultured Synechococcus sp.
TCGAACTGGCCGCGGAACAGGCGTTGCGCGTGCATCAGGGCGTGCAGGCCGGCCGCGCCGTGCGGGCCGGTGATGATGCCGACGGGGCGCTTCATCGCGGCGGGTTTGGGAATGTCGATGGCAGCGTCGGGATCGCGGTGGTGCTGGCGGTGTTCCCGGTGCTGCTGGCGGATGCCACCCTGGATGAAACCCTCATCGATGCGGGCATCCACCGTTGCCGCAGCCTGGTGGCGGCCCTCTCGGGCCTGGCCCTGGTGGCCGTGTTCATGGTGGTGGTGTACCGGCTGCCGGGGCTGGTGTCGGTGGTGGCCCTCAGCCTCTACGCCCTCTACAACTTGGCCCTTTATTCCCTGGTGCCGGTGACCCTCACCCTGCCGGGTATCGCCGGCTTCATCCTCTCGATCGGCATGGCTGTGGATGCCAACGTGCTGATCTTTGAGCGGGTGAAGGAGGAACTGCGCAGCGGCAATTCCCTGATCCGCTCCATCGATACCGGCTTTTCCCTGGCCTTCTCCTCGATCCTGGATGGCCACATCACTGGGTTGATCAGCTGTGTGGCCCTGTTCGCGCTGGGTACTGGTCTGGTGAAGGGCTTCGCCGTGACCCTCGCCCTCGGCCTGTTGCTCAGCCTGTTCACGGCGCTCACCTGCACCCGCACCTTGCTGCGGCTGTTGATGAGCTATCCGGCCCTGCGCCGCTCCACCTACTTCCTGCCCGCGACCCAGCTCCCCGCCTCGAGCGGAAGCCCCGCCTGATGACTGCCTCTTCCGCCACCGCCGGCAGCCCGCTGCCCGCTCCCCGTTTTCGGATCAGCCGCCATCGCCGCACCGCCTGGCTGGGCTCAGGCCTGGCCTGCCTGCTCAGCGTGATCGGGCTGGTGCTGAGCTGGCTCAACCCCCAGATCCATTCCCCCTTGCGGCCAGGCCTGGATTTCACAGGCGGTACCCAGATTCAGATCGAGCGCCAGTGCGAGCCCGGAGCCTGCAAGGCCATCACCGGCGGCGCCATCCAGGAGAGCCTCGCTCAGCTGAGCTTGCCGGTGGAGGCGGGTCAGAAGGCCCCCAGCCTGACCAGCGTGGCCGTGCAGGTGCTGGATCAGGGGCGCTCCCTGGTGTTGCGCCTGCCGGATCTTGACCCTGAGCAGACCCAGGCCGTGGTGGAGAGGATCGCCACCATGGCCGGGCCGCTGAACCCGAAGGGCACCTCTGTGGACACGATTGGCCCCACCCTGGGCAGTCAGTTGCTCAAGGGCAGCGTGCTCTCGCTCCTGGTGAGCTTCGCCTTGATCGCCGCCTACATCACCTTCCGCTACGACCGTATTTTTGCCTTCCTGGCCCTGTTCACCCTCGGCCACGATGTGCTGATCACCTGTGGCCTGTTTGCCTGGCTGGGCCTGTTCCTCGGGGTGGAGGTGGATTCGCTGTTCGCCGTGTCGTTGATCACCGTGGCGGGCTATTCCGTCACCGACACCGTGGTGGTGTTTGACCGTATTCGCGAGCAGAAGGCCACCCTGGCGGCTCTGCCCCTGGTGGAGCAGGTTGATGTGGCTGTGGATGCCACCCTCACCCGCTCGCTCTACACCTCCCTCACCACCGTGCTGCCCCTGCTGGGTCTGATTTTCTTCGGAGGCACCAGCCTGTTCTGGTTCGCCGTCGCCCTCACCACCGGGATCGCGGTGGGGAGCTGGTCGAGCATTGGCGTGGCTCCCACCCTGCTGCCCCTGCTGGCGCGCCGTTGACGTCCCTTGGCCGCCGTGGCTGGGTTCCCCTGCTGCTGGCCTGTTTGGCCCTGGCCGATCTCAGCGGGGAGTTGAGGCTGTTGGTGGACCACTTCACGTGGACGTCGCTGCTCTATCTGCCAGCCCAGCATCCCTTGGCCACAGCTGTGCTGGTGCTGCTGCCCTCCCTGATCCGGCGCTACCGCTGAATCGCTGCATCGGACGTTGTCAGGATCGGTTCGTTACCAGCGATCCATCACCTGCTCCACCACCACCTTTTCCATCACCACCTGCAGCACCACCACCAGGGGCAGGGCCAGCAACACGCCGGGCAAGCCGAGCAGCGCCCCCAGGCTCAACTGGGCCATCAGGGCCACCGTGGGTAAGAGATTCACGGTGCGGCTTAACAGGAGCGGTGTGAGCAGAAACGCCTCGCCGTTCTGGAGGGCCAGGCGCAGGATCAACACCTGCAGCACCTTGGCTGGAGACACCAGCAAAGCCACCGCCAGCGGCAGCAGGCTGGCCACCGTGGGGCCGATGGTGGGCACAAAGGTGAGCAGGCCGCACACGAGGGCGCTCAACAGGGCCAGGGGTACCTGCAGGGCCGCCAGCCCGGCCCAGGTGAGCACGAACACCGTGCTGGCGGAGATCGTCATGCCGGCGAGCCAGCCCCCCAGCGCTTCGCGGCACTCGCGCAGCAGGTCGCCCATCAGGGGCCGATAGCTGTTGGGCGTGGCCGCCAGCACCAGCCGCTGATGGCTGCGGGGATCCAGCACCAGCAGCACCGCCAGCAGCACCATCAACAGCAGTTGGATGGTGCCGTTGGCGGCACCACCGGCGAAGCCGAGCAACTGGGCACCGATCGGCTGCAGTTTGTCCCAGGTGGCGACAGCCTGGAGCTGCTGTTCCAGGCTCTCCAGCATGGTGAAGCCCCCCACCAGGCGGCCCAGGCGTTGCACCAGGGTGGGCACCAGTTGGGTGAGTTGATTCACCTGTTGCAGCAGCTCAGGCAGCAGCAACTCCGACAGCTTCCAACCGCCCACCAGGATCAGGGCCAGCACGATGGCCAAGGCGGCTGGGCGATTGAGGCGGCTGACCCGGCGCAACCAGCTCACGGGCACATCCAGGGCCACCGCCAGCACCACGGCGCCGAACAGCACCAACAGCACCCAGCGCAGTTCCCAGGCCAGCAGGCCCAGCACGATCAGGCTGAGCAGCCCCAGCCAGGACCGACTGCTCATCCGACCAGGCGCTGTTGGCGCCAGGGATCGAGCACGTCGTGAATCAGCACCTCTCGGATCACCACCTGGAGGCTCACCGCCAGGGGCAGGGCCAGCAGCAGGCCCAGGGGGCCAAACAACACGGTGAACACGAATTGGGCGATCAGGGTGAGGCCTGGCAACAACTTCACCTGGTGATGCATCACCGATGGGGTGATCACATAGCTCTCCAGGTGCTGCACCAGCACGTAGAGCCCTAACACGGCCAACGCCTTCCAGGGGGAGGCCAGCAGCGCCACCGACATCGGGAAGATCGTGCTCAGGGTGGGGCCCACATTCGGGATCACGTTCAGCAGGCCCGCCAGCAGGGCATTGGCCACCACGAGCTTCACCCCCAGGAGCGAAAGACCGATGCCTGCCAGCAGGGCCACGCAGCAGGAGCTGATCAACACGCCACCCATCCAGCTGCTGAGGGCCTCGCCGCAGTGCACCAGCACCTGACGCAGGCGGCGGCGGTAGAACGATGGCGCCAGCAGCACGGCCACCTCGCGGTAGGCGGTGGGCTGCACGGCGATCATCACGGCCACCGCCACCACAAACAGCAGCTGCACCAGCCCGCTGCCCAGGTTGCCGGCCAGGCCCAAGAGGCGCCCCAGACCGCTGCTGAGGCCAGGGTCAGCCAGGGGCGTTGTCCAACTCTGTTGCAGCCACTGGAGCGCCTCTTTGCCGTAGATCATCCGACTGCTCTGATCCAGGGCCTGGCGCAGCAGCTTGATGGAGAGTGCAGCCGCTGCTGGCAACTGGCGCAGCAGCTCCTGGAACTGCTGCACGAAGGGGGGCACCACGG
>CALJTZ010000130.1 GCA_937975655.1 uncultured Synechococcus sp.
AGGTTGCCAGAAGGAGGGCAGCATCCTCTTGTTAAAATGGCAAAATGTCGAGACTCCCAGTAGTTCGCAGCAAACCACTCCGCGAGTAGCCGTGAGAAGACGATGGACGGATTCTGGCTTTGTCCGGGAATTGGCTGGGTCGAGCCCTGAAAAAAGCGCGAGATCGAGAAAAGCTTACTTTTAGGTTTCATGGCGCAATCTTTTGTGGCTTAATGACAAAACTTAGTAGCCTTTCTATCTTACCATATGATTTCTCGGTCCGTCTAAGGGCTGTCGCCCCAAAATTTGGAGAACTGCTGGCGCGTTGAAGTCTTGCGATACTGGTGTAGGAGTCTGCATCCAAGCGCCGTGCACCATCGCAAGAGATAGCTTCCGAGATTGGATTACTCTGTTTCGGCTCTCCTCAATAAGACGAAACTGATTGCGCCGCAATTGAGCTAGTCTGATGCCCCCTACGCAGCAATGGGTCTCACTCATTTGGTGGGCAGGGAGCCGTGAGAGCTTGGGGCTCCTGCCAGGGCTGCCTGAAAGTTGGGGTTGCCCTAGGGAGACTCTGGAAAACCAGCGCCGTTCGCGGGACAATGGCCCTGTGATCGCAGGCCAGGACTGGGTTGATGGACGGCAAACAGCTCGGCTTCTCGGATTACGAGATCACCACAGCCAAGAAGCAGACCAAACGGGAGAAGTTTCTCTCTGAGATGGAAGTGGTGGTGCCGTGGCAGGCGCTGATCGAGTTAATCGAGCCCCACTACCCCAAAGCGAGTAAGAAAGGAGGCCGGCCTCCCTATCCGCTGGCCACGATGCTGCGGGTCCATCTCCTGCAGCAGTGGTATTCGCTCAGCGACCCGGCGATGGAAGAGGCCCTGATCGAGGTGCCGACCATGCGTCGCTTTGCCGGCATCGAACTGATCAGCGACCGGATTCCCGATGAGACCACGATCCTGACCTTTCGCCACCTGCTGGAGAAGCACGATCTGGGCAAGCAGATTTTTGAGACCGTCAAAACCCACCTCAGCGCACGGGGCATGACGATGCGGCAGGGCACGATCGTTGATGCCACCTTGATCGCGGCTCCCAGCTCCACCAAAAACAAAGAGGGGAAGCGGGATCTGGAGATGCACCAGACCAAGAAGGGAAACCAGTGGTATTTCGGGATGAAAGTCCACGCAGGTGTGGACAAGGACTCAGGACTGATCCATTCGGTGGTTGTCACGGCAGCCAACGTGCACGACCTCACCCCGGCCGCTGAACTGCTGCATGGGGATGAGGATGTCGTTTACGGCGATGCTGGTTACCAGGGCATCGCCAAAAGGCCTGAGATGGCCGGCAAGACAACGGAGTTCAGGGTGGCGATGCGTCCCGGCAAACGCCGCGGCTTGCCGGACACACCAGAGGGAAGGCTGCAGGACCTGATTGAGACCGCCAAGGCCCACATCCGTTCAAAGGTTGAGCATCCGTTCAGGGTGATCAAGCAGCAGTTCGGCTTTCAGAAGACCCGGCTGCGCGGTCTGGCCAAGAACCGCTGCAAGATCAATGTGATGGCCGCACTGACAAATCTGTTCCTGGCGCGGCGTCAGTTACTCGCTACAGCCTGAGGATGGGGAGGGTGTGTCTGAACACCTCAATTCAGGCTCAAACATCAGACAGATGATCCTGAGAATAAGCCGATAGGGCCAACAACTGCCGGCCTCTGAGGCAAATCAAGGCCAAAGGCAGCTTTGCCGGTCTCAAAAGGCACTTAAACCCCTGTTGCCCAGAGCTTCCTTAACTCCGGGCGGGAAGAACAGGGTTCTATCTCAGTGTAGACCTCATGGGGAGTTCTGCCCCCGAGGGAGCTATGTGGCCTTACATGGCAGTATCTCCACAGGAATCGGGCCAGGCTGATTTCAGCATCCCAGCCATCGCTGTAGGCACGCAGGTAGACCTCCTCGTACTTGAGTGTCCGCCACAGCCTTTCAACGAGGATGTTGTCGTAACAGCGCTTTCGGCCCGACCAGCTGATCTTGATCTCCTTAGCCTGCAGCCGGGCTACAAAGTTTCCAGAGGTGAATTGGCAGCCCTGGTCGGAATGGAAGATCTCCGGCCTGCGGCCACTGCTGAGGGCCATCTCCAGGGCCTCCAGGCAGAACTCCGTGTCAAGGCTGTTGGAGAGCTTCCAGCTGAGCACATTTCTGGAGTGGAGATCCATGATCGCCACCAGGTAGAGGAACCCCTTCTGCAGCGGGATGTAGGTGATATCGGTTGCCCATACCTGATCCACCGCCGTGATCTGCTTGAGATCCACCAGACATGGAAATCGCTCGGATGGATCGCCTGGAACCGTGGTGCGGGGTTTCTGGTAGATCGCCCGTAAACCCATGCGGCGCATAAGGTTTCGCACCCGATCGCGACTGACGGGAATCCCTTCTCTGGCCAGGTAGTCCACCATCCGGCGGCTTCCACTGCAGGGATCCTCCAGGTAGAGAGCGTCGATCCTGGCCATGATCCGCAGCGTCGATTCACGCACCTGTGTAGGCCGGTAGTAGATCGTGGATCGCGGAAGGCCCAGCAGCACACACTGACGGCTGATGCTGAGCTCAGGGTGGTCGTGATCGACCAGCTTTCGCAGTTCATGGGCCTCAGAGCAGCTGAGACTTTTTTTTGAGCCACTCCAGCTCCATCTGCAGGCGGCCGATCTGCTGGAACAGCTCTGCTTCCTTGACCTGCCCCTCCTCCTTGTCCTTGCTCTTCTTGCCGCGGGTAAACAGCTCGCTGGCACCATCCAGCAGCTGCCGCTTCCATTGGCTCACCTGGATGGGATGGATGGCGTGATCAGCGGCGATCTCCTGGATCGTCTTGCGGCCACTGATCGCCTCCATGGCGACCCTGGCCTTGAACTCGGGGCTGTGGGTGCGGCGCTTGCTCATTGGTGGGAGCCCCTTTCAGGGGCGGTACCCCGCATCAGAGGTTAACGATGGGACCTGTCCAGAAAAACCAGACCACCTCACTTTCCTGGCAGTCACCGAACCTGGAGCCCAAACCTCCCGTCCAGCGTTACGAGCAGGAGCGACCGGGCGACCCGATACACATCGACGACAAAAACTGGCCCGCTTCCACCGGGTCGGCCACCGCATCACCGGCAACCGGCAGCAGGGCCGCTCCACCGGCGTTGGATACGACCGTGTCCATGTAGCAACCGACGACGCCACCCGTCTGGCCTACGTGGAGGTGCTGGCGGATGAGGAGCAGTCCACAGTGATCGGCTTTCTGAGCAGAGCAGTGGCCTGGTTCAACGGCCAGGACATGGAGTGCCGTCAAGCGATGGCGGACAACGGACCTGCCTAACTCTCAGGCAGTTAGGCCAAGGCCTGCGCCATCCTGGGTCTCAAGCATTTCCGCACTAGACCCTACACGACTCGCATCGACGGCAAGGCGGAGCGCTTCATCCAGACTCTGTGCAAGGAATGGGCCTACGGGATGCCCTTCCAGAACTCAGAGGAACGCAACCGTTGGCTGCCGCGCTACCACTCGATCTATAACAGGCCATGGAAACACTCAGGCCTCGGCGGCTGATCACCTCAGCCGCAGCTGCACGAGCGGCTCCGCTGACCAACGTGGTAGATCGGAAGAGCGTCG
>CALJTZ010000131.1 GCA_937975655.1 uncultured Synechococcus sp.
AAGGCCCCTGCGGCAGCGGGTCGCCCAGGTGCACCGAGCAGAGATGGCCTTCTAGGTGGTGCACCCCCAGAAAGGGCTTGCCATGCAGCCGGGCCAGGCTACGCCCCGTGATGGAGCCCACCAAGAGGGCCCCCACCAGGCCAGGAGCCGCCGTGGCCGCAATCGCATCGAGCTCGGCGTAGGCCACACCGCTCTCGGCCATCACCTGCTCGATCAGGGCGGGCAGGGCTTCCACGTGCCGCCGCGAAGCGATCTCCGGAACCACGCCGCCGAAACGGGCGTGCTCCTCCACCTGGGAGGCCACAGCGCTCGCCAGCACTCGCTGATCCCGCACCACCGCAGCCGCGGACTCGTCACAACTTGTTTCGAGGGCCAGCAGTGTGGGCATCAGTTCTGGAGAGCTCCCTTACTGTCCGCAAGTGACATCCTGCCGTGCTGCAGGTGTCTACCCAGCACGCCATCCAGCACTGGACCCGATGCGCCGCCTCTTTGCCGTTCTGATTTCTGCCCTGCTGATCTTCGGCTTCGCCCCTGTGGCCAAAGCCGATGTGGCAGGTCTCACTCCCTGCGCTGAGAGCGCCCGCTTCCAGCAGCGCGCCAGCGGAGCCACCACCGAGCAGGCCAAAGCCCGCTTTGAGATGTACAGCCAGGCCCTCTGTGGCGCCGACGGCCTGCCCCACCTGATCGTGGACGGCCGCTGGAGTCATGCCGGTGAGTTCATGATCCCCGGCATCGCCTTCCTCTACATCGCAGGCTGCATCGGCTGGGCTGGTCGTAACTACCTGAAGGCCATCCGCGGCGAGAAGGACGCGGCGATGAAAGAGATCCAGATCGATCTGCCTCTGGCCCTCAAGAGCACCTTGGCTGCTGCCACCTGGCCCCTGGCCGCCTTTGGTGAGCTCACCAGCGGCAAGCTGCTCGAATCTGACGACAAGGTGACCGTGTCTCCGCGCTGATCGCGGTCTCACGTTCCCCTCATCCAGGCCTTTCACTCCAGCCTTTTTCCGATGAAAAAGTTCCTCACCACCGCCCCGGTGTTTGCCGCCATCTGGTTCACCATGACCGCCGGCATCCTGATCGAGTTCAACCGGTTCTTCCCCGATCTGCTCTTCCACCCGATGTGAGCGGCATCGCCCATCCTTCAGCGGCCCCAAAGGGCCGCTTTTTTTTTTATGGACAGCAGGATTGGGCAGAACCAACTCAGCCGAGCTGCATGAGCTGCTCGAGTTCGGCCAGGGCCGTTTCGAGATCGCCATTCACCAGCACGGCGTCGAATTCTCCCTCGGCAGCCAGCTCCACGCGAGCCCGCTCCAGGCGCTTGGCAATGGCCTCCTCACTGTCGGTGCCGCGGCCGCGAATCCGGCGTTCCAGCTCCTCAAAGCTGGGGGGCTTGATGAAGATCTGAAAGCCGGCCGGGAAGCTCTGGCGTACCTGGCGAGCCCCCTCGAGTTCGATCTCGAGCAACACCGGCCGGCCTGAGGCCAACTGGTCCTCCACCGGCTGGCGCGGGGTTCCATAGCAGTTGCCGGCGAACTCGGCCCACTCCAGCAAACCGCCCTGGGCCACGGTGGTCTCAAAGCCATCGCGGTCCATGAAGAAATAGCTCTCGCCCTCCACTTCACCCGTACGGGGCGCGCGGGTGGTGGCTGAGATCGAGAGCCAGATCTGGGGATGACGCTGGAGCAGCGCCGTTACGAGAGTTCCTTTCCCCACCCCGCTGGGACCGGTGATCAGAAAGAGCCTGCCGGCGGGGGCACCCATCACTGCGTCAACCACGGGCCTGCAGAGTAGGAGCGCCCCTGGAGCCCCTCCCATCGCCGCCATGGCCCCCCTGCCCTTCCAGGCCATGGATCTCACCACCCTGCGGGCGGTGCTGGCGGAGCTGGAACCGCGGCTGGTGCCCAGCCGTTTTGAAAAGGCCCAGCAGGCCGATGCCCACACGCTGCAGCTGGGCTTTCGCAGCCTTGAGGGACGCACGTGGCTGGAGCTCAGCTGGCAGGCCGAAGCCCCCAGGCTGTTCGCCATCCCCCCACCGCCCCGAGGAGGCGACGGCAGCACCCTGGCCCAGCAGCTGCAGCACGGCCTGGGGGGCCTGGCCCTGGTGGCGCTCCAACAACCGAGCTGGGAGCGGGTGGTGCACCTGCAGTTCGCCCCACGGCCTGGGGAGGCCATCAGCCGCACCCTGGTGGTGGAACTGATGGGCCGCCACAGCAATCTTTTCCTGCTGGATGAGAACCAGCGGGTGGTGGCGGCGGCCCGCCAGGTGCGGGAGCAGCAATCCAGGCTGCGGCCCATCGCCACCGGCGATGCCTACAGCCCTCCGCCGCCCCTGGCGGGAAAGCCCCCCTGCCGCGATGAATCCTTCGCGCACTGGCGGCAGGAGCTCCAGCTGCTGCCCCTGCCCTTGAAACAGGCCCTGCAGGGCGCCTATCAGGGCATCAGCCCAGCCCTGGCGCTGCAACTGGCAGGCGACCAGCAGCCCGAGGCCTCCGCCCTGCTGAACCAGCCGGTGGACGCCCTCACCCCGGAGCAGTGGCAGCAACTGTGGCAGCGCTGGCAAACCTGGCTCGCCGCCCTGGATCAGAGCCGCTTTCAGTTCAGTACTGGCGAAGCCACGGCCTACCGCTGCTGGCAAGCCAGTGAAAGCCCTGTCGAGACCCTGGCGATCAACCAGGCTCTGGCGGACTACCACCACCAGCAGCTGGGGCAGCGCCGGCAGGGGCAACGGCGCCGGCAGCTGGAACAACGGCTGCAGCAGGCCCTCAGCCGCGAGCAGCAGCAACAGCAGCATCAGCAGGCGCTGCTGGATCAGGTGGAGAACAGCGAAGCCCTCCAGCGCCAGGCCGATGCTCTGCTGTGCCTGCAACAACCCAGCCGCGAGCAGGTGGCGGAGGCCCAGGCCCTCTATAAAAAAGCCCGCAAACTGCGGCGTTCCGGGGCCGCGATCACCCCCCGGCTAGAGCAACACCACCAGCGCATCGCCGAGTTGGAGGAGAGCCTCACGTACCTGGAGCAGCTGCCGCCCACTGCGAGCCTCGACGACCTCACCGCCCTGGAGCAGGACAGCGACCTGGTGCTCCAACAGCGCTCCAAGGGTGCAGGGCCCCGCCAGGAGCTTCCCTGCCCCCTGGAAGTCCGCTGCCCCAGTGGGGCGCGCCTGCAGGTGGGTCGCAACCACCGCCAGAACGAGTGGATCAGTTTGCGCCAGGCCCGGCGCGGCGATCTCTGGTTCCATGCCCAAGAATGTCCCGGCAGCCACGTGGTGCTCAAGGGATCCGAAGCCCCTCTGGGCGAGGCCGACCTGCAGGCCGCCGCAGACCTGGCCGCCCACTTCAGTCGGGCGCGCGGCAACAGCCGGGTGGCCGTGGTGATGGTGCCCACCGAGGATCTGCAACGCATTGCCGGGGCAGCGGCAGGGACCGTGCGCCACCGCGGTGGCACCGTGCTCTGGGCCGAACCGGCACGGGCGGCAGCCCTTCTCGAGCAGGCAGTCCCTAGCCTCAAGGGGGAGCCCGAGCCATGAGCGAGAACGACACCCTGCCCGCGCCCGCACCACCGCTGCGCGATCTCGGCAACGAGTTCCCGGGGGAGGTGGAGATGACCCTGGTGGATCACCTGGAGGAGCTGCGCAGCCGCATCCTCCGCAGCCTGCTGGCGGTGGTGATCGGCGCAGCCGGTTGCTTGCTGCTGGTGCGCCCCCTGGTACGGCTGCTGGAGGTGCCCGCCCACGGCATCCGCTTTCTGCAGCTGGCCCCGGGTGAATTTCTGTTCGTGTCGCTCAAGGTGGCGGGCTACGCCGGCCTCACCCTGGCCCTTCCCTACGTGCTCTACGAGGGGCTGGCCTTTGTGCTGCCTGGCCTCACCCGCCGCGAACAACGCCTGGTGGCTCCCGCGGTGGCCGGGTCGGCGGTGCTGTTCGTGGCGGGCCTGGCCTTCGCCTGGTGGGCCCTGGTGCCGGCGGCCCTCAATTTCCTGGTGAGCTACGGCGCCGATGTGGTGGAGCCGATCTGGTCGATCGAGCGCTACCTGGATTTCGTGCTGCTGCTGATGGTGGCCACCGCTCTGGCCTTCCAGCTGCCGGTGCTGCAACTGCTGCTGGCGGCCCTGGGGGTGGTGCGCGCCCAGACCATGCTCGGCGCCTGGCGCTGGGTGGTGGTGGCCTCGGCCCTGGCCGGAGCCGTGCTCACCCCCTCCACCGATCCGATCACGATGCTGCTGCTCACCGGGGCCATCACAGCCCTGTATCTGATTGGTGTGGGGCTGGCCACCCTGGTGCAACGGCCCCAGGCGGCCTAGAGCAGAAACTCGCTGGCCCGGCCTGGCGGCAGCTCCAGCGGCAGGGTCATGGCCTTGCCAAGCCGGGGTTTATCGGTGGTGGTGGTCAGCCAGTGGCGCACCTGGGCGGCCACCCCCAGGCCATTGAGCGTCCCCACAAGCTCCTCCAACTTGGCCCCGTATTCCTCGGCATCCAGCGGGAACGACTGCTGCTCCAGATAGCCCCACATCACCTGCAGGTAGAGACGACCCCGCCGGGAAATGAGCTGGAGGTCGTAGGAGGCCTGCCAGCGACGCCGCAACAGCTCCAGCACTTCTGAGGCCGCCAGGGGGGCAGCAGGGAGGTCGGCTGGATCCAAGGGTGTGGCAACGGGCGCGCAACAGCATGTTGCAGGGTCTCGGCAGAGCCCTGTTGGGCCAAGCCGTTCGGGGCTGGGCAAGGTTCATAATGGGCGCCACGTTGCAGTGGGCTCCCCAGCCGCCCCGTATGACCCAGATCCCAGCGCCCTCGTCCAGCGGTGATGTTCCCGGAATGGGTCGTCGGCAGTTCATGAACCTGCTGACCTTCGGCTCGGTCACGGGTGTTGCCCTGGGTGCCCTCTACCCGGTGGTGAACTACTTCATCCCCCCCAAGGCCGCCGGTGGTGGTGGCGGTGTGACCGCCAAGGATGAGCTGGGCAACAACGTCACCGCCAGCGGCTGGCTTAGCAGCCACAAGGAAGGTGACCGCAGCCTGGTGCAGGGCCTCAAGGGCGATCCCACCTATCTGATCGTCGAGGGCAGCGATGCCATCGGCAGCTACGGCATCAATGCCATCTGCACCCACCTGGGCTGCGTGGTGCCCTGGAACGACGGCGCCAACAAGTTCATGTGCCCTTGCCACGGCTCCCAGTACGACGCCACCGGCAAGGTGGTGCGCGGCCCCGCCCCCCTCTCCCTGGCCCTGGCCCACGTCTCGGTGGAGAGCGACAACGTGTTCCTGAGCCAGTGGACCGAAACCGATTTCCGCACCGGCGAGAAGCCCTGGTGGGCCTGATCTCCCCCGCGACCGTCTCCCCCTTGCCCGCCCGACTGCCCCAACGCCCCATGCGTCGCTCCTTCTCCCTGCTGCTGAGTTCGCTCCTCGCCCTCGGCGCCCTGTTCGTGGCTCCCCAGGCCAGCTGGGCCTACCCCTTCTGGGCGCAGCAGAACTACGCCACCCCCCGGGAAGCCACCGGCAAGCTGGCCTGCGCCAACTGCCACCTGGCCAAAAAGCCCACCCAAGTGGAAGTGCCCCAGGCCGTCTTCCCTGATGAGGTGTTCAAGGTGGAGGTGAAAATCCCTTACGACACCGCTGTGCAGCAGGTGGCTGGTGACGGCAGTGCCACAGGGCTCAACGTGGGCGCCGTGGTGATGCTGCCCGATGGCTTCAAACTCGCACCGGCCGATCGGCTGACCGACGAGCTCAAGGAGGAAACTGCCGGTGTCTACGTGACCCAGTGGAGCGACGACGACCCCAACATCCTGCTGGTGGGCCCCCTCCCCGGTGACCAGCACCAGACGATCACCTTCCCGATCCTCTCGCCCGATCCCGCCACCGACAGCAACATCCACTTCGGCAAGTACCAGCTGCACGTCGGTGGTAACCGTGGCCGTGGCCAGGTGTATCCCACTGGCGAGAAGAGCAACAACGGCGTGTTCAACGCCTCCGTTGCCGGCAGTGTGGAAGCCATCAACGCCGGTGAAAACGGTGGCTCTGTGGTGGTGATCAAAACCGCCGACGGCACCAGCGTGAATGAGGCCATCCCCGCCGGCCCCACCGTGACCGCCAGTGTGGGACAGGCCGTGGTGGCAGGCGAAGCCCTCACCAATGACCCCAACGTGGGTGGATTCGGCCAGCTCGATGCCGAGGTGGTGCTTCAGAACCCTGTGCGGATCTACGGGATGCTCGCCTTCTTCGCCGCTGTTGCCCTGGCTCAGATCATGCTGGTGCTGAAGAAGCGGCAGGTAGAAAAGGTGCAGGCTGCCGAAGGCGTTTGATGCATCTCGCCGTGTTCACCTCACCGGGGCCCTTGCTGTTTCAGCTGGGCCCTTTTTCTCTGCGCTGGTACGGCTTGCTGATCGCCGTTGCCGTGCTTCTGGGCCTGATGCTGGCCACACGCCTGGGCAGGCAACGGGGCATCGAGCCAGCCATGATTGCCGACCTATTGCCGATCCTGGTGCTGGCGGCCGTGATCGGTGCCCGCCTGTACTACGTGCTGTTCGAGTGGCGGCAATACCAGCTGAACTGGCTCGATGCCCTGGCGATCTGGCGAGGAGGCATCGCCATCCACGGCGCCCTGCTCGGCGGCAGCCTCGCCGTGATCCTCTATTGCCGCTGGCGCAAGCTCGCCTTCTGGAACCTGCTCGATGTGCTGGTGCCCTCCGTAGCTCTGGGCCAGGCCATTGGCCGCTGGGGCAACTTCTTCAACTCCGAGGCCTTCGGCCTTCCCACTGATCTGCCCTGGAAACTCACCATCCCATTCGCCAATCGGCCCGTCCAGTTCCTGGATCAAACCACCTTCCACCCCACCTTTCTCTATGAGTCGTTGTGGAATCTCGGCGTGGTGGTCTTGCTACTGGTGCTGTTCCAGCGGGGCCTGAAGGGCCAGCTGAAGCTGCCGGCCGGTGCCCTCAGTTGCGTGTACCTGCTCAGCTACAGCACCGGCAGGCTCTGGATTGAGGGGTTACGCATCGATCCCCTCTGTCTGGCCGGCACACCTCCTTTCTGTGACGGTGGGTTGCGGATGGCCCAGCTGGTGAGTCTGGTGCTGATGGGCGCCGCAGGATTCGGCCTTTACTGGCTGTACGTCCGTCAGCGGGCCCTGCCCGATCCGAGCGGCATCAGCCTGCCTTCCTCCGGCTCCCCCACTTGAACAACGCCCCCACCACAGCAACCACCGCCAAGGTCTGGATCGTGGGGGCGGGCCCTGGGGCCCCGGATCTGCTCACCATCCGGGCCCTGCGGGTGATCGAACAGGCCGAGGTGCTGATCTGGACCGACTCCCTGGTGAGCCCGCAGCTGGCCGCCCTGGCTCCGCCCACCTGTGAGCGCATTCGCACCAGCACCCTCACGCTGGAGGAGGTGATGGAGCTGATGCTGGATCGCGCCAGGGCCGGCCAGCGGGTGGTGCGTCTCCACGATGGCGACACCTGTCTCTATAGCGCCCTCAATGAACAGCTCTGCCGGCTACTGGATGCCGACATCGCGGTGGAGGTGGTGCCCGGTCTCAGCGCTTACCAGGCCACCGCGGCGGCCCTGAGCAGTGAACTCACCATTCCCGGCCTGGTGCAGACCATTGTGCTCAGCCGTGCAGGCGGACGCACAGGGGTGCCGGAACGCGAATCGCTCGAGCGATTGGCGGCCCTGCAGGCCTCCCTGTGCCTCTACCTGAGTGCACGCCACGTGGAACAGGTGCAGGCCGAGCTGCTGCGCCACTACCCAGCCGACACCCCCGTGGCCATCGGCTATCGCGTGAGCTGGCCCGACCAGTGGCTCACGGTGGTGCCCCTGAGCGAGATGGCCCGGGTGAGTCAGGAGCGGGAGCTAATCCGCACCACCCTGTACGTGGTGAGTCCAGCCCTGGCGGCTCCCGGCGAGGCCCGATCCAAGCTCTATTCAGCCAGCCATCACCACCTGTTTCGCGGCGGCGCCGAGGTGGGGGCCACGATGTTTTAAGCTGTGAGGGTGCGGGCGATTAGCACAGCGGTAGCGCACTTCCTTCACACGGAAGGGGTCACTGGTTCGAATCCAGTATCGCCCATGTACTTCGAAACCCCTTGCCTCGCAAGGGGTTTTCTTGTTTTCGGGCTTCCTTGTTGCCGCCGTTTGTGGCACCTCGTTCCGGCTGCGATGCAAAGCCAGCGAATCCAGGTCACAATGCCGCCACGAGATCGTCGGCCCCGCGCGTGAGCGCCAGTTACCCCACCATGGACCTCGACGCTGGAACGCCGTCCGCCGAGTCTGCCCTGGAGCGCCTGGGCCTCACCCTGAGGGAGGCCCGCCTGGCCCGTGGCATGGAGTGCCGTACCCTCGCGGCTCAGCTGCGGATGGGTCCCGAACAACTGGAGGCCCTCGAAGCGGGTGATCCCAGCCGGTTGCCCGAAATGGTGTTCGTGATCGCCCAGGCCCGGCGGGTGGCCGACGCCCTGGGCGTGGACGTGAACCTCTTGATCACGCCGCTGAAACAGAGCGCCGGAGCCCTCAAGGCGGCTCCGGCTCCACTCACCCCAGACACCTACACCGCCAAGACCAACCGCGGCCGTGGCCGCCAAACGTCGGTGCTCCCGGTTGTGGGCTGGCTGGCGCTGCTGGCTGGCCTGGCCGCAGCGGGAGGCTGGGGCTGGCAGCAGCTCAAGCTCACCCAGACCGGCAGGAAGCCCATGGCCGCCGCCCCGTTGGCTCCCGTCCAGACGGCCCAACAGCCCGGCCCGGCCAAGCCAGTGGCCATGCCAGCCACCCTCAGCCTCACCAGTGCGGAGGCCAGTTGGCTGGAGGTGCGCACCAGCTCCGGCAAGCAGCTGTTTGAGGGCAACCTCAACGGCACGCAGATCTTCCCCCTGGGCACTGGGCTGAGGGTATTGGCCGGCCGACCCGATCTGGTGCGCGCCAGCCTTGGCAAGGCCCCCGGCAAGACCCTGGGGCGGATTGATCAGTTGACCTGGGTGGAGTTCAAACCCTCCGCTCCGGCAGCACTGGCTCCAACACCCTGAGGCTCACGCCAGCGGCTTCCTGCACCGCCGGGGCACAGGCCTGCAGACTCCAGCGCTCCAGGCTGAGGTCAACCTCAGCGGCCATGGGCTCCAGCCGGATGCTGAGGCCACTGGTGGCATCCGGACGCAGCTGAATCCCCGCCACCGAGGCCTGGGGGCGACGATCCAGGGCAACGGCCAGCCGCAGCAGCAGGGCCATGGCCGCTACCGTGCGGCGCTGCTCGCGGCCATCGATCAACTGCCACGCCTCGTGCCGTTTCTTGGGCAGGCTGCGGCGGTGGTAGCGGGCCATGGCCGCCACCATCAGCTGCTCGCTGTCGGAGTAGCCCAGCAGGTCGCCGTGGCGAATCAGATACCAGCTGTGCTTGTGGTAAGCCCCCACATTGATGTGTTGGCCGCAGCTGTGCAGCATCGCCGCGGCCCAGAGCAGTTGGCGGCCGCTGCCGTCGTCGTTGTGCAGCACCCCCTGGGTCTGGCTGTACAAACTGAGGGCATAGCCCGCCACCCGCTCCGCCCGGGCCTGATCCACGCCGTAGCGCTGAACCTGGTGCAGCACGGTGCGCTGGCGAATGCTGCTCTGGAACGCAAAGCGATCCACGATCAGATCGTTGCGCAGCATCCAATCCACGATCAGGCCTTCCCTCAGGGCCCGCTCACTGATCACCAGCTCCTGGGCACCGAGCATCTGCATGGCGGTCTGCAGGATCAGGGCACCGGGAACGATGATCTCGGCGCGGCGCTCATTGAGGCAGGGCAGAGCCCGCCGCTGCTCTGGGGTCATGGTGAGCAGGCGGACCACCAACTGGTTGAGCCGCTCCCGCGGCACCCGATAGCCCTGCATGCGCAACGGGGGGCGCGGATCCTCTGCCGCGGCCATGGCCGCAATCGCCATGGCGGTGCCGCTGGTGCCCACCATCACCGGCAGTTCGCCTGGGTTGAGCCGCTGCTTCACCTTCAGCACTGCCGGCTCGAGGCTCCCCTGGATGTAGGCCCGCAGGAATTCCACCCGCTTGGGGGGCAGCGGATCGTCGTGGACAAAATCTCGCTGCAGCCGCACGGCCCCCACCCGGGTGCTGGTGAGGGCGCGGGCATCCCGACCATCCGCCAGGATCAATTCAGTGGAGCCTCCACCGATATCGAGGATCAGGTGGGGCTGCTCCCCGAAGGCCATGCCAGAGAGCACACCCAGGTAGATGAGGCGGGCCTCCTCCGGGCCACTCACCAGATCCACGTCCAGGCCCAGCTGCTCCTGGATGGCCTGCAGGAATTCCCGGCCATTGGGGGCCTCACGCACCGCACTGGTGGCGGCCGTCACCACATCGCCGGGCTGGACGCCGTGGCTGGCGGCCAACTCCCGGCAGTGGCGCAGGGTGATGAAGGCCCGCTCGATCGCCTCGGCGCTGAGGTCGCCGGTTTCGGGATCGCGCTCCCCCAGCCGGGTGGTGGATTTCTCCGTGAGCACCACCGCGAAGCTGCGCAGGGCCGGATCCACGGCCGCAATCAGCAGGTGGATGGAATTGGTGCCGATGTCGATGCCGGCCACCGGCCGGCTCCCAGCTGTGCCGTTGCCGGCGGAGGTCTCGGTCACGCGGGACAGCAGGCGATGCTGCTGGCACTTTCGCATCGCCGGGCCACCTAACGTGCGCCCCAACACTGGAGAGAGCCCCAGCCTGTGGCTGCAGCCTTGGAACTGGTTCAGGCCTGGCTTGCCCTGCTGCGCTGGGACAAGCCCAGTGGCCGGCTGATCCTGCTGATCCCCGCCGGCTGGAGCCTGTGGCTGCTGCCGGCCACCCCACCCCCGGCGGTACTCGTGGGCTGGATTGTGCTGGGGGGCCTGGCGGTGAGCGGGGCTGGCTGCGTGGCCAACGACCTCTGGGATCGCCGCATCGACCCCCAGGTGGAGCGCACCCGGCAGCGCCCCCTGGCCAGTGGCCGTATCGGCGTGTCGGCAGCCCTGGTGCTGCTGGGGCTGTGCCTGCTGGCGGCCCTGGCGGTGGTGCTCTGGGGTCTGCCTGCCAACAGCCGCGGCCTCTGCCTGGCCCTGGCCCTGGCCACCCTGCCGCCGGTGCTGCTCTACCCCTCCGCCAAGCGCTGGTTTGCCTTCCCCCAGGCGGTGCTGGCCCTCTGCTGGGGCTTCGCCGTGCTGATCCCCTGGGGAGCCGCCACGGGCACCCTGGACGGCGGCTGGCCGCTGTTCACCACCTGGGCGGCCACGCTGCTATGGACCTTCGGGTTCGACACGGTGTACGCCATGGCCGACCGCCCGGATGACGCAGCCCTCGGCATCCGCAGCAGCGCCCTCAGCCTTGGGGCCCAGGCCCCTACGGCCGTGGGGCTTTGCTATGGGGCCACCGCTGTGCTGCTGGCCATCGCCGCGGGGCTGCAGGGGGCCGGAGGGCTCTTCTGGCTGCTCTGGGCCGTGGCCACGGCCGGACTGCTGCGGGAGGCATGGCTTCTGCGCCGACCCGAACTGCCGCGCTCGGCCTACGGACTCCATTTCCGCCACCAGGTGCTGCTGGGATCCCTGCTGCTGCTGGGCCTGGTGCTGGGACGCACGGGCGGGAGCCTGCCGGCATGACAGGCCAGCTGCCTCACCCCCTGCGGACAGGGGACCGGGTGCAGCTAGCTGCTGCCAGCTCAGCCCTCGACAACCTGGAGCGGCTCGAGGCCGGCATTGCCGTGCTGCAGAGCTGGGGGCTCCAAGTGGAGCGCCACCCCGACCCCCTGCGCCGCTGGGGCTACCTGGCTGGGGCCGACCCGCAACGCCACGGCGACCTGTTTCCCCCAGCCCCGCTCACGGCCTGCATCCGGGGTGGCTGGGGTGCCGCCCGGCTGCTCGAAGCCCATCCGTCCCTGC
>CALJTZ010000132.1 GCA_937975655.1 uncultured Synechococcus sp.
CGCGACACGACCGCAGCAGCAGCAGCAGCAGCAGCAACTGTACATGCTCCTGGTCGACCTCCTCCTCCTCTCGCAGGAGCCTCGCTTCGCCGCCGCGGCCCGCGGGCGCGCGCCGCGGGCCGCGCCGGCGGCACCATGCCGGCGGTAATGAACGCCGCCAACGAGCAGGCCGTGGCTCTCTTCCTCGAGGAGCAGATCCACTTCCTCGATATTCCCCGCTTGATCGACGTGGTGTGTGATCGCCACCAGCCCGACCTCACCGCCGCCCCCTCTCTGGACGACGTGCTGGCCGTGGACGCCTGGTCCCGTCAGGCGGTGCGTGAGGCTGCAGCCCGGCTCAACGCTCGCTCCACCGCCGCACTCCCGGCTTGAGCCACCGCCTGTGATCTCCCACCACCTGCTGCTCTGCGCCACCCCCGCCAAGGCGCTCTGCTGCCCCGATCCAGCCGTGGGGGCCGCCAGCTGGGACACCCTCAAGCGCCTGGTGCGCGAGTGGGGCCTGGAGGATCCGCAACGCCCCGAGGGCATCGTGCTGCGCACCAAGGCCGATTGCCTGCGCATCTGCGCTGAGGGCCCAATCCTGCTGATCTGGCCCGAGGGCATCGTCTATGGCGGTGTCACCCCGGAGCGCCTCGAGCGCATCCTGCGGGAGCACGTGATCGATGGGCAGCCCATCGACTCCTGGATCCTGGAGCGCCGGCCCTTCAAAGCCCTGGCGCTGGCGGCGCAACCAACGGAACCCCCAGGAGCTGGCGGAACCAGCGGGCTGTGAGCCGGTCGCCCCAGTTGCCCTCGGGGCCATCGCAGACGGCATGGAAGCCGTTGTGGCCCCCCCGGTCCGTGAGCAGCACCTGTAGGGATCGCAGCCCATCGACTCCCTGTTCCGCCACCTGCTGCGCGGCGGACACGGGCACCCAGGGATCGTCCTTGGCGTGCACCAGCAACAGCGGCGGCAATGGCGGCGTCTGGTGCAGCAGCCGCTGCAGGGGGCTGGCCGCGGCGTAGTAGTGCTCCACCGAGCTGTAGCCCCAGCGCGGGGCGGTGATGGCGGCATCGAAGGCGCGGATGGTGTGGGGTCCGCCGCCAGCCCTCAGGGCCTGCTCCTCGCCAGGATCAATGCCGAAGGGATCGGCCAAGGTTTGCGCCACTAGGCGCTTGAGCAGCCAGCGCTGGTAGATGCCGTTGCGGGGCCGCTCGATCTGCAGGGAACAGGCAGCCAGATCCAGCGGACTGCTGATACACACCAGCCCATCGAGCCCGCCGGGCTCCTCCAGCACGGCATTGAGCAACATCGTGCCCCCCAGGGAGATGCCCATGCCCAGCAGCGGCAACCCCGCCGCCAACGTGCGGGCGTGGCGCAACACCGGCAAGAGATCGGAGTTGCAGTTGGCCGCGTAGGTGCCCGGAGCCAGGTGGCGGCCCGGGTCGGCCCCGCGCAGGTTCAAGCGCAACACCGCAAAGCCGGCCTGCTGCAGGGCCCAGCCCATGCGCCGCAGGCCCTCGCGCTCACTCGAACCGCCGAGTCCATGCAGCAACACCACCAGCCCCAGGGGCTCCCGCTCCCCGGCGGGCCGGTCTTGCAGGGCCAGCAGGCGATCACGGCCACCCACGGCAATCTCCAGGGGCAGGCCGGTATCCGGAGGCAGGGCCACCGGCCGCAGGGTGTCGCGCAGGGTCTGGAGATCGCCGTTCCACCAGGGGGCCCGGGGCCGGAACGGCGCCAAGCCCAACTGGTCAGGAAGCATCAGCGCCCGGCGGTCACCGGCACCTTACCCACGCCGAGCGTGCGCAGTTCAGCGGTGAGCTGCTGCAGCACAGCCTTGGCATCGCCGAACACCATCGAGGTGTGGGGCAGCTCGAACAGGGCATTGCGGATGCCGGAATAGCCCGCCCCCAGGCTGCGCTTCACCACGAACACCGAGCGGGCCTGGTCCACCTCGAGCACGGGCATGCCATAGAGGGGACTATTGGGATCGGTCTTGGCGTGGGGGTTCACCACATCGTTGGCGCCGAGCACGATCACCACGTCGGTGCGGGGGAAATCGGGGTTAATGGCCTCCATCTCGATCAGCTGCTCGTAGGGCACATCGGCCTCAGCCAGCAGCACGTTCATGTGGCCTGGCATCCGGCCGGCCACCGGGTGAATGGCGTAGGCCACCTCGATGCCGGCGCTCTCCAGCAACCGGGCCAGCTCCTTGAGGCTGTGCTGCGCCTGGGCCACGGCCAGGCCGTAACCGGGCACGAACACCACCCGCTCCGCCGCCTCAAGGGTGAGGGCGCATTCCTCGGGGGAACAGGAGGTCACGCGGCTGTAGCTCTGGTCGTCGACCGCTGCCTCAGCGCCACCACCGCCAGAGGGCGTGCTGGCCCCCAGGGCCCCGCCGAACAGCACCGAGGTGAGCGAGCGGTTCATGCCGGTGCACATCACCTGGGTGAGGATCAGGCCGGCAGCGCCCACCATGGCGCCCGCCACGATGAGGAGCTGGCTGCCCACCACAAACCCGGCCGACGCGGCCGCCACGCCGGAATAGGAGTTGAGCAGTGAGATCACCACCGGCATGTCGGCACCGCCGATGGGCAAGGTGAGGCCGATGCCCAGCAGCAGCGAGGCCGTGGTGATGCCCGCCAGGGCCACCGGTGCCGCTAGCCAGCCCATCGGCCAGGCCAGGCCGAAGGCCAGAGCCGCGGCCGCCAGGGCGATGTTCACGGCGTGACGGGCGGGGCGCTGGGTCCAGCCGGGGGTGGCCAGCCACTCCTGCAGCTTGGCCATGGCCACCAGCGACCCGCTGAAGGTGATGGCCCCCACCAGCACAGACACCAGCACCGACACCAGCTCGAGCCGGTTCAGGGCCGCCCGGCCGCCGGCCGCCGGCAGCGCCGCGGCCCCCAGGGCCACCAGCAGCGACGACATGCCGCCGCAGCCGTTGAACAGGGCCACCACTTCGGGCATGGAGGTCATCGGCACCCGATAGGCCACCAGGGCCCCGGCGCCGCCGCCGGCCGCCAGGCCCAGCAACATCCAGCTCCAGCCCGTGAGCCCCTGCTCCAGCAGCAGGCCCAGCACCGCCAGCACCAGGGCCACCGCCGCCAGGCCGTTGGCCATGCGGGCAGTGCGCACCTTCGAAAGGCCCTTGAGCCCCAGGGCCAGCAACAGCACGGCCCCCAGATCCAATGTGAGGTGCAGCATCAGCCGTTCCCCCGTTGGCGGAACATCGCCAGCATCCGGTCCGTCACCAGGAACCCTCCAACAACGTTGAACAGTGCAAAGCCCAGGGCCACCGCACCCACCAGCTGCAACGCCGGGGTAGGGGCCTGGGCGATCAGCGCCAAGGCCGCCAGCAGCGTGATGCCGCTGATGGCATTGGCGCCACTCATCAAGGGGGTGTGCAAGGTGGGGGGCACCTTGCCGATCAGCTCGAAGCCCAGCAGGCTGCCGAGCAACAGCACCCAGAGCGCTTCACTCATGCCACCACCTCCTGGCGTGCGGGCCGCAGGTCGTTGCGGCGGCACACGCCCTGGTGGGTGATCAGGCAGGGATCCAGCAGCGGATCCTCCGGCTCGAGCTGCAGTTCACCGTCCTTCAGCAGCACCTCCAAGAGGGCCGCCAGGTTGCGGGCATAGAGGGCACTGGCGTGCTGGGGCACCGAGGCCGGCAGGTTGGAGGCACCGATCAGGCGCACGCCGTCGAGCAACACTTCCGCGTCGGGCTCCGATCCGGCGCAGTTGCCGCCCTGGGCCACCGCCAGATCCACCACCACCGCACCGGGGCGCAGCAGGGCCAGCATTTCGCGGGTCACCAGCACCGGCGCCGGCACCGGCACGGCCGGCGGCACCATCCTCAAGACC
>CALJTZ010000133.1 GCA_937975655.1 uncultured Synechococcus sp.
GCACCGTGGAGTTCCTGCTCGACACCGAAGGCGAACGCGTCGGCCAGCACGTCTTCATCGAGATGAACCCGCGCATCCAGGTTGAGCACACGGTCACCGAAGAGGTCACCGACGTCGACCTGGCCGACGACCTGCTGGCCGCGCTGCACACCCATGGCGCCACCCTGCTGCGGTTCTTCCAGCGGGACGACACCCCTAACTTGCTGGCGCTCGACGACTCGCTCGATTTGGCCACACCTGGCGGCAGGTTCATGGCCAGGCTGCTGATCTCCTGGGCTGAAGCTGAGTCCGACCGTCTATCTGAACGGGTGAAACATGGTGCGGCCTATCGCCGCAGCAAGTTGGCACCGCTCGGGCGGCAAGCGCCGTTTGGGTATCAATTCACCGCTGATCGAGACAGCATCGAACCGCACCCTGAGCACTGGGGCATAGCGCAGGCGCTGGTTGAGCACTTCTTGGCCACCGGCAACACCAACGCAACGCTCACGCTGTCACGCGATAGCCACGGCATTCTCTGGGGCAGTGGCTTCAGCCTGCGGCGATGGCTGTGTAACCCCAGCCTCACCGGTGCCAGGGTCTACGGCGGCAGCAAGCGCATCGTTGATGCCGAGGGTAAGAAGCGCCGCATCGACAACCCGCCAGGCGTCTACAGAGAGGTTCACCCTGGCTGCCATGCCCCGCTGATTACCAAAGAGCAGCACGCATGGATCATGAGCACCTTCCACGCCAATGCAAAGGCTGAACGGCGGGCATTGCTGCCTGGCCGCACGCGCATCTGCACAGGGCTGGTCGAGTGTGAGCACTGCGGGCACAACCTGATCAGCCGCACGGTGATGGCCAAGACGCCCTACATCCAGCTGCGGTGCCAGCACCCTGGTTGTGCCGTGCGCACGCGCAACAGGATCAAGGAGGACGATTTGGTGATGGCCTTCCAGGCAGCGGTGATGGTCACTGCTGATCGGTTGGCAAGCAACCTCGACGAGCTGCAGGCGGTGAAGGATGGCACCCTCTCGCCAGAGGCGCAGCAGCTGATGGCGGACATCAAAACGCTGGAGCAGATCAGCGGCACCGAGGAGCTGATCAAGCAGAAGCGATCGGAGCTGGAGCTAATGGCGGCTGGCGGGAATGGGATAAGAAATGAGTTCCTGCAGCAGGCCGAGGCGTTCCGCAACCCAGTGGTCCTGATGAAGGTGACGCAGGACGACCCTGCAGGGATGCGTCTGCTGTTTCAGCGGTATTTCAGGGCAGTGGTGGGTGATGGCCGCGTGAAGGGCGTGCGTGCGGATAGGGCGCTGCGGCTGCCTGGCGATGGGGAGTGGCTGTAGGGCTACGCCTGCGCAGGGGTAGACCGCTGCCGGTGAGCAGCAACGCGGCAGGCGGTGGAGCAGAACTGCGCCGCCAGGTGCGCCAAACGGCGCACCCCATCGGAACCCAGTCCACCACTGAGGTTTCGGCGGATCCGGTCCCCGCCACGCAGCCGGGTTCAGGCGCTGCGTCGCCAGCGGTGACGGGCGTGGGGTCTGTCACTGTCTGCTGCGAGCGCAGTAGCCGCCGACCGCTCCGATCAAGGTGGCCGTGATGGCCCCCAGAGCAGCCAAGCCCTGCTGGCGCTGATCAGCCTGGTATCGGCCTTGCGGATCAAGCGCCATCCAGCCACTCACGCCCAGCATCACGACCACCCCAGCAGCAGCTAGGCGAGCAACGAGGTTCTCCATGCCCCGGCGGTGGGCGGCATCAACCGGGTCTGGCTTGCCGCCGCGCACCCTCTCAAAGGCATCGGCCAACGCCACCACGGTCTGCACATCGGGCAGGTCCGTCACAGGGTCACGACCTCCTTGATGCGCGGCTGTCCGTCCTCCTCAATGAAGAACCCCATCCGCCGGCCTTCCTGGGCTTCCTTGCGGGCGTAGGCGTAGAGGGCGACAGCGCGGCGGACGACTTCAGCGCGGTTCAGATCCTCTGCCTCGACCAGTTCATCGAGACCCTCCAGGAAGGCGTCGGAGACGCGGAGGGCCAGGCGCTCTGTCTTCATGATGTGCGTACCCGTGTTGCACAAGCGTACACCGAGCGTGGTAGCATGGATCAGTGAACGAGAGAGCAGGCGCCGCCGCCTCCCGATCACGCATCCATCTGCAGCAGGCCGTGCGCGTCGCTGCAGGCATCACGAGATTTCCCATGACCACCATCACCGCAGCCCTGTGGCTGCTGTTCATTCCCGTTGCCGTGTTGATTGCGGTGACGCTCTGGGTCACTGAGAGCCGCCACACCCGCATCCGCCGCATGAGGGCCAACGGCAGCACCTGGGCCAGCATCGCCAAGCGCATGGGCTGCTCACCCTCGACCGCACGCCGCTGGGCGCAGGGGTGATCGCTCAGGCCCGGGCCTGACGGCTGTAACACTTCGCATCCGGTCGGCTCCATCAGCGGCCGCTTCCCGCCCCAGGGCGGGAGGCCGGCCGGCCTCGCGGAGCACGTGCTCCACCAGGGCGGGCTGCAGGCCCGACTCGGGCCTCCGCTGGCCCCTGGATCTGGCACTGGCCGTGGCCAGTGCCACCGACGCGCAGGCCGAATCACGAAAGGGGTTGCGGGATTCCGCTAGGGCAGAAAGTGCAACCCCTTGCACTTTTCCCTCTGCAACCTGGCGCCGGGGCGAGAAGAGCACTGTCTGGGGCCCCAGACAATGAGCAGGAGGCACCAGACCCACGGCTGGAGGGCGAGAAGAGCATTGCCCGGGGCCCCGGGGAATGAGCCGGAGGCACTGTGCCCACTGCTCCAGGGCGAGAACCGAGTTGGACGGGGCCCCGTCCAAGTTGTTTCCTTTGGCACCAGACCCACCGATGCAGGGAGAGAAGGGGCTTGTCCGGGGCCCCGGACAACGCTGTTTGGCGCCGCCCCCACCGCTGGAGGGGCTGAATTGAACAGTCCAAGTACTTGGACTGTTGCCCAGGCATGGAGGACGCCTAGCCCTACCGCCGCTCCAGCGCACGCTCCAGCAACACGGCGATCAGGTTGCTGAGGCTGCGGCCCTCGTGCAGGGCCCTGGCCTCCAGCTGCTGCATCACAGATGCAGGGACCGTGGCCGACAGGCGCTGGCTGCCCTGCCTCCAGTGCTCTCTATCCATAGGGTCAACCCCAAGACTTAGGCCCATCTAAGTCGCTTAGACCCTGTGCTGTAAAGGGTGCCGCTATAGCCCCAGCTGCCCCTCAATCCGCTGCAGCCTGGCCTCATGGTCCGCCAGTTGCGCTGCAATGCCTGGTGCCGGCTCCCACCCCTGCATCGCCGCCGTGAGCAGCTGTTCCACCAGTTCGGCCATCGTCAGGCCTTCCTCAGCGGCCCTGGCCTTCACGGCCTCCACCAACGGCGTTGGCAGCGGGACATTGAGCTGACGATGCTCGGGCACGGGTTGCATGTGGTGACAGGCACAGCCTGACAGGGCCGCCTCCAGGCAGTGCGCAGTTCCGCCCACCCCTGCGAAACGCAGCCCAGCACTGCGATCAACCGCATCCGGTGGCGATCACCAGATCCGGTTCAGCCCTCGGCCAGCGACTTGCCGGTGGCGTTCAGGCACTCAAGGTCCACCGCATACAGCGACAACGGAATCAGCAGCAGTCGCAGGCTCGCCACCCCCATCGCCACGCTCTCTGGGGCGAAATGCTCCTCGGTGGGGCTGCTGTGATCGAAGGCATCAATCGCTGCTTCAACGGCTGCGCAGTTCAACCGAGCAACGGTTGCCTGGTGCTTAAAAGCACGCCCAAGCTGCTGTTCAGCGACACGCATCAGGCGACCTTCAAGGGGTGACTCTTGCATTCTCAAGGGGTGGGGCAGGGTGACTCACTGCACCGAGGGTCAAGGTAGCGGGAGCCCGCACATCACCCCCTGAGGGTCTACCCCAGTAGAGGGGGAATGCAGCCGTGGCAGCGGGTCTCGCCAATCTGAAATTCGTGCTTGCACCCCACCCCAGCCGTCACTAGAAACGCCTGGCAGTTAACGCCACAGTCAACGATGCCAGCGGAATTGGAGATCAGCTGGTCGAAGCC
>CALJTZ010000134.1 GCA_937975655.1 uncultured Synechococcus sp.
GGTAGATCAGCCTTATCACCCAAATGATCCGTGGGGGCTGGAAGGCCCCTTTTTAGTGGGCAGCATCGAGGTCAAGGTCGAAGCGTGGCTCCTGCCTCTCGCGTTCGGTGACATCGGCGTGACCACGATTTGCTGGCGTGCCATGTCCTGCCCAGGCCGCGGCGAGATGGAGTTGTACGGGCTGGTCGCTCGCGTGTGCTCCGTGGCTGCTGTTGTTGCCATCGCAGTGCTTGGATCGAGGAATGGACAGTCCCTCAGATATCACGGCACTTGAGGCCTTGAGCCGCGACTACAGCGAAATACCCAGGAGAGTGCTCTTTGTGCTCGGCTCAGGGGATGGACCCGCTGTTGAAGTGTTTCAAGCGGCCGCACACCAACGCCACACCAGCATCAATCCCCAGCACCTGGCTGAGATGGCAGCCGGTACCAGGCGCTCGTTGACGTTGTCCACACCGATGCAAGTGGTGCCTGAGATCGTGCGCTCCTTGGGCGCAAGCAACGTGGCTGTCTACCAGGTGCGGCTCCTGGAGGATTGAGACATCACCCGCTTCGGCATGGAAATTGTGGGGCTTGTGGGCGACCATGAACGTCATGGGCGATCCCTAGACCCGCAGCACTTACATGGGCGTTGATGTGCCCGCTTGGCCGCAAGGCAATCATCACGCTCGCCTGCTAATGGGTGGGTTTACTTCCCCATCCGCCATCGCAATGTCCTTGGCATTCTCGAGCATATGAGCGCGAGATTGCTGATCGACCGCCTCTGGGCCGTGCTGCAGATCCGATGCAGGAGCGTTGTTGCCGGCCTGGGTTAGTTCGGCGCTGGTGAACCCGTTGCGCTCTTTTGGCTGAATCCACTCCACACCCGCAGTTCATCCAGGGTCAGCACCCCTTCGCGTCGCTCGCCGTTGAGATCCCAGGTGGGGAAGGCGCGGATCTTGGCGGTCTGGCAGCGCTGCCGTCCGTTGTCGTCCTTGTCGCACTCGATGTAGGGCAGTCGCCGGCCCGCCTCGGTGCCGAACAGGTTCTTCTGGCTGAAGCAGTGGGGGCACCACCAGGCCCCGTACACCACGGCACCCTGGCGACGCAGATGCTCCACCAGGGCCATCTGTTCAGGTGTGGATGGACTCACGGCCTCGCCCACGGCGCTGGCATCGGAACCAGCGGCCTGGAGTGGATCGCTGGTGCCGCTCAGGCCTCCCACCAGCAGGGCGGTGATGCAGGCCAGGCCCAGGTTGCGCCAGCGGCGCTGGCGACCGACTGAAGGAGCGAACATCGACGCGATCAAGGCGTTGAAGCTGACGCTACGGCGTTTTTTCGGGTTGCGTTGCCGATGAATCCGGCTTGGCGTTCGGCCTTCCGCCCCCCTCCGCTCGCCCTGGCAGTGGTGTTCAGCTGGGACAATGGGAGGACCGTTGACCACCGAGACAGCAGCTGCCATGGGCGCCAACGGCTATCGCGACTATTTCAAGGTGCTCGGTGTCGATCGCGGTGCGGATGCCGACACGATCAAGCGCTCGTTTCGCAAGTTGGCGCGCCAATACCACCCGGATGTGAATCCCGGCAATCAGGGGGCCGAGGCCAAGTTCAAGGAGATCAGCGAGGCCTATGAGGTGCTCTCCGACCCCGACAAGCGCCGGCGTTACGAGCAGTTTGGCCAGTACTGGAACCAGGCCGGTGGCGGCAGCGGCATGGGGGGCGTGGATGTTGATTTCGGCCGCTACGGCAATTTCGACGACTTCATCAACGATCTGCTCGGCCGGTTCGGTGG
This sequence comes from uncultured Synechococcus sp., assembly GCA_937975655.1. Lineage (GTDB taxonomy): Bacteria > Cyanobacteriota > Cyanobacteriia > PCC-6307 > Cyanobiaceae > Vulcanococcus. The sequence goes on from CALJTZ010000134.1 coordinate 1,769, forward strand.
ACCCGCCGGGGGTGGTTTCGGTGCCGGGTTCCCTGGCGGTTTTGGCGCCGGGTTCGGCGCAGGGTTT
>CALJTZ010000135.1 GCA_937975655.1 uncultured Synechococcus sp.
CGGCGCGCCGATGGCCTTGGATGCCACGCGCCAGCAACTGCTGCTCAGCCTGCGCTCCCGCCAGGGGTCAGCCCGCGCTGAGGCCCAGCCCGTGCTGATCGATGCCACCAGCCTCGCGCTCCAGCCGGTGCCCAAGCCCGTGCGCCTGGCCCTGTGGCTACCCGCCAGCTGAACGACGGGCCTGGAGGGCCGCCAGGGGCAACAGGCCCATGCAGAGCACACCGATCAGGGGCCCGGGCGGCAGGTTCACCGCCGGCTGAATCGCCACGAGAAAGCCCGTCCCACTGATCGCCATCCCCACCAGGGCCGAGCGCGCCAGGGCCTGGCGCAGACTGGCGGCCCCGGCCAGGGCCACCAGGGCCGGGGCCCCCATCAGGGCGATCACCAGCACCACGCCCACGGCGGTCATGGCGCTCACCACCGTGAAGGCCGTCACCAGGGTGAGCAGCAGCCGCAGCCGCTGCACCGGCAGGCCAGCGCCGGCCGCGCCGAGGGGATCCACCCCCAGATACACGTAGTGGCGGTAGCGCAGGGCCAGCAGCAGCAGCACCGCCGCCAGGGCCAGCAGGCTGCGCAGCAGGTCGGCGGGTGCGGCGGCCAGCAGATCGCCGAACAGCACCGCCTCCAGATCCACGCGGATCTGCAACAGGGGAATCAACAGCACCCCCAGGCCCAAAAAACCCGCCAGCACGGTGTTGAGCACCGCCTCATCGCCCCCCTCACCGGGGCGATCGCCGCGGCTGAGACGCTCCGCCAACAGAGCCCCGGCCACACCGCTGATCACACCGCCGAGGCCCGGGTCCCACTGCAGCGCCACCGCCAGGGCCAGGCCTGGCAACACGGCGTGGGACACGAGGTTGGCGAGGAACAGGCGCCGCTGGACCAGCAGCAGGCTGCCCGCCAGGGGACACAGCCCACCGATCACCAGGGCCAGCAGCAGCGGCAGCAGCCACCAGACACGCTCCATAGGATCACTTCACTCCGCCCCAGCCGGCCCGGCCATGTCCTCCCAGGTTGCCGCTCCGAGCGATCGCCAGCAGCTGTTGCTGGCCAAGTTGCGGCTGGCCGACCGGGAACTCTCCGGCCAGGACCTGCACGCCCTGCTGCGCCAGGGGCCCCAGGCCATGGGCCTGGCCACGGTGTATCGCCACTTGCGCCAACTGCAGCAGCGGGGGTTGATCCGCTGCCGCCACCTGCCCAGTGGCGAGGCCCTGTTTGCCCCCACCGAGCGGGACGAACACCACCTCACCTGTGTGGACTGTGGCGCCACCGTGGCGCTCGAACACTGCCCCATGCACGATGTGCACCTGCATGGCGAGCAGACCGCGGGCTTCCAGCTGCTGTTCCACACCCTGGAGTTCTTCGGGCTGTGCCGCAGCTGCCAGGAACGCCAGGCCGGTCAAGCCCAGCCCAGCTAACCGCAGCAGTGGTTACCCACCCGCAGGTCGCCGAGGGCATGGCGCACCTGCTGGGGGGTGCCGTCGGCCAGCAGGCAGCGATCGAGCACCAGTACCCGGTCGTAGGCGTCGAGGTCGCGGCCCCAGTCGTGGCTGCTCACCAGCAGGGTGAGGCCGGCATCGCGCAGCTGCCCCATCACCTTCAACAACTCCGTGCGGGATGGGGGGTCGATGGCAGCACAGGGTTCATCCAGCAGCAGCACCCGGGCCGGCTGCACCAGGGTGCGCGCCAGCAGGGCCCGCTGCTGCTGGCCGCCAGACAATTGGTCCAGGCGCCGAGCCGCCAAACCCGCTAGCCCCACCCGCTGCAGGGCGGCCTCCACATCGCAACAGCCGGGGCGCTTGGCGGCCAGGCGCCCCAGGGCCACCAGCTCGCGCACGCTGATGGGGAAATGCCAGGCAATCTCGCCCCGCTGGGGCATCAGGGCCAGCTGCTGCCGCACCAAGGCAGGGGTGAGGGACACCCCATCCAGGCGAATCGCGCCGTCCTCGATGGGGAGATGGCCCTCGATGGCCTGGAGCAAGGTGCTCTTACCGGCGCCGTTCGGGCCCACCAGGGCCGTGAGCGTGCCGGGCTCCAGCGCAAAGCTCACCCCATCGAGGGCCAGGTCGGCGCCGCGGCGCACCCGCAGCCGGCTCACCTCAAGGGACACGCAAGACCGCCAGGAGCACACCAACGCTAATGACCGCCTCAGAAGCAAGTCCACCTTGAGAACCATTATCGTTCCTTGAGCAGTGGCGGTGTTCGCCGCCGATCGTTGCCATGGCCGCCCCTCAGCCCCGTGCCTCCAGCCTGCGCATCGCCGCCGCGGCCAGCCTCGGCATGGCCCTGGCGGGCTGCCGCGCCCCCCAGCCCCCCGAGGTGATCGCCGCCGATGGGGTGCTGTGCGACATCACCCAGCGCCTGGCCGCCGACGACCTGCGGGTGAGCTGCCTGCTGCAGCCCGGCGAAGACCCCCACCAGTTCCGCTTAACCCCCCAGCAGAGCCGGGAGCTCAGCCAAGCCCCACTGGTTCTGATCAACGGCTATGGCCTCACCCCCGCCCTGGCCAGCCACAGCGGCGCCCTGGCCGTAGCGGAACAGGCCGTGCCAGACAGCCCCCAGCTCACGGGCCCGCCACCAGAGCCCCACCCTCCGCACGACGACCACCACACCGCCGAGCCGGGCGAAGCGCACAACCACAGCGACCGGGATCCCCACGTGTGGCACGACCCCAGCCAGGCCAACGCCATGGTGCAGCTGGTGGCCCGGCAGCTCGAGCAGCTGAAGCCAGCAGCCAAGGGCCGCATCGCCGCCCGGGCCCAACAGATGACGGCGGTGCTCGGGCAGCTCGACCGCTGGAACCGCCAGCAGCTGGCCAGCATCCCCACGGCCCAACCCCTCGCCAGCGGGCACCGCGCCTTCGCCAGCCTGGCCCGGGCCTATGGGCTTGAAGAACTCCCTCTGGTGGATGGCATGAGCAGCAGCGACAGCCTCCGCCCCCAGGCCTTCCAGGCGGTGCTGGCCGACTTGCAGCAGAAGAAGGTGCCCATGCTGTTTGCCGAGCAGCAGCCCGCCAGCAAGGCCCTGCAGCGCATCAGCAGCCTGAGCGGCGTGCCCCTGGCCCCCGCCCCCCTGGTGGCCGATGGCCTCGCCAAAGCCAAGGCGGGCAGCGGCGCCAGCACCTTGGTGGCCACCCTCATGGCCAACACCTGCCTGATCGTGGATGGCCTGGGAGGCCGCTGCAACCAGGCCAGCGGCAAAAGCCTGGCGCAGCGCTGGCAGACCATTCGCTGACAGCCGGAGTGTTGCTACTGAGAGTCGCTTGCAAGAAGACGGGCGCTCCGTCTAGGTTGCGAGCAATTCTCAACAAGGCTGGTACTGGGGCGATGGGCTTCCGCTTTCTCGATGGCAATTCCGAGGGCGCCATCCGCCTGCCAACGGGGCACTCAGCCCTGATCAATCCCTGCCGGGACTCCACCGGCAGCGCCATGGAGGTGATCGATGGCATCGCACGGGTGTTCTGCCCCTGCGAGAAAACCGAGGGGATGACCATTGCCTTCCTGCAGGCGGGTGAATCGCTCCGCACCGACCGGCTCTGCAGTGAAGGGGTGTGCGTGGAAGCCATCACACCGTTGTTGTTCCGCAGCCTCAGCAACGGGCAGCCCGGTCAGGGCGTGGATCCCGTGAACGAATGGACCCTCCAGCTGCTGCGCATTCGCCATCTCGGCAGTGCCGAGCAGCGGCTGCATGCCCTGCTGGGGCTCCTGGTGAACCGGATGGGCAAGCGCTGTGGTGACTGGTGCGTGCTGCCCTTTCGCCTCAAGCACGAGCGCATCGCCGAGCTGATCGGCACCACCCGCGTCACGGCAACCAAGCTGTTGTCCAGCCTGCGGGTGAGCGAGCAACTGCACACCCCCACCCAAGCCCCTGGGCTCTGGCTGGCACCTGAGCTGATCGCCACCGCCCCCCTGGCCGCCTGAACGCCCCAGCCGCCATGAGCAAGATCGACGGCCACCCAGAGCTGCATCAGGCCAAGACCAAAGGCTGCAAGACGAAAAAATGCTCCAACTGGAAGGGTGGCCCATGCCGCTGCGGCCGTGAGTAACGACGGGCCACGGGCCACGAGCCGGTCGACGCCCGGGAGCCACCTTCGCGATGAGAACCGTTATCGTTCCCCAATGATCAACCGCGGGGCCTTCCCATGAGCGCCATCCCTAAGCGTCACCTACGGCACCCTTCCGTGTGGGGCATGGCGACCATCAACCGATTCCAAACGCTGCTGCTGGCACCGGCTGCCCTAGGCCTGGTGGCTCCCCTGGCTGCCAGCACCGCCCGGCCAGCCGCCGCCGCCGTTGAGCACCGTGCCGATGGCGTACTCGCGCACCTCGTCCGGCGTGATGGCGCCCGCCGGGGGCACGAAGCGCAAGTGAACGGGCTCGTCGATCCGGACGGGGAAATCCTCGGCCGAGACGCGGCAGGCCTGAATGACATCGGCGGTGAGGCGGCCGGTGGCCGTCACGCGCTCGCCCTCACGCACGAGGCTGATTGTCGCCTGCATCGCGGGGATCGAGGTAATGCCGAAACGGCCAGAGAGGCGGCGGCGCGCGGCCCGCGGCGCCGTCGGCGGGCTCCGGCGTCGCCGCGGCGGCGTGGCGGCTTTTCTCGATGCCGCCGGCTCTCGCGTGCGCTCTGGGGGCGGTGGTGAAAGGCGCGGGGCCCTCGCTGGTGGTGGCGCTCGCGGCCGACGTGGCGCGGAGGGACGACGGAGGAGGAGGCGGTGG
>CALJTZ010000136.1 GCA_937975655.1 uncultured Synechococcus sp.
CCGCCGAGCTGCTCACGGCGGCGGGCGCCATGGCCGATCCCCTGGCGGGGGCTGAGCTCTGGCACGGCTTCATCAGCACCTGGCTGGCCCAGCTGGCGTCCGAGCTTCCCAATACCCTGCAGGCCCCCGCCTACAGCCTCGGGTTGAGCCTGGTGGGCGACACCGAGATCGCCGCCCTCAACCAGGACTGGCGCGACAAAACCGGCCCCACGGACGTGTTGGCCTTTGCCGCCCAGGACGACGGCCTCGATGACGCGCCACCGATGCCGAGCTGGGCGAACGACGCACTCGACGACGACGCGCTGGAACCCCTGGAACTGGGCGACATCGTGATCTCCCTGGAAACCGCGGCGCGCCAGGCACCCGACCACGGCTACAGCCTGCGCGAGGAAGTGCTGTTCCTGGCGACCCACGGCTTGCTGCACCTGGTGGGCTGGGACCATCCCGATGAGGCGAGCCTGGCGGCGATGTTGGCGCGCCAGGAGCAACTACTCGCCGCTGGCCAACAGCGGTAGTGTGCGGTCCTGAGTGTCCCTAGGGCGCCTTTGAGCATGTTCGTTCCCCAGGATCCGAACCAGCCCCGGCGACCGACCCTGCAGGAGCTCACGGACATCCCTCCCCCGCCAGGGAAGGTACGGCGCTTAGGGGCCTGGCAGGTGGCCGGCGATCTGCCCGCCAGCTTCCGCTACGCCGCCCAGGGCTTGCTCTACGGATTCCGCAGCCAGCGCAACTTCCGCATCCACGTGGTGACCGGCGCCGTGGTGTTTGCCATGGGGCTCTGGCTGCAACTGCCCCTGGGGCAACTGGCGGTGCTGGTGCTCACCGTGACCGCCGTGCTGGTGCTGGAACTGCTCAACACCGCCACCGAAGCCGTGGTGGATCTGGCCATCGGCCGCCGCTTTCACCCCCTGGCCCGCATCGCCAAGGACTGCGCAGCTGCCGCCGTGCTGGTGGCGGCCCTGGCCTCGCTGCTGATTGCCGGGCTGCTGCTGCTGCCGCCGCTGCTGGCGCGCCTGGGCGTTTGAATGGTGGCCTGGCGGCCGGCCTGATGCTTCTCGTTCTCGACAACTACGACAGCTTCACGTTCAACCTGGTGCAATACCTCGGGGAGCTGGCCGTGGACCACCCGATCAGCGCCGATCTGCGGGTGGAGCGCAATGACGCCCTCAGCCTCGAGCAGATCCGCGAGCTGGCCCCTGACGCGATCCTGATTTCCCCCGGCCCCGGCGACCCCGATCAATCGGGCGTGTGCCTGCAGGTGCTGCGGGAGCTCAGCCCCAGCATCCCCACCCTGGGGGTATGCCTGGGGCACCAGTCGATCGCCCAGGTGTACGGCGGCAAGGTAGTGCGCGCCAAGGAGTTGATGCACGGCAAGACCTCGCCGGTGTTGCACGCCGGCCAGGGGGTGTTCGCCGGCCTGTCCAATCCCCTCACCGCCACCCGCTACCACAGCCTGATCGCCGAGCGCGAGAGCCTGCCCGACTGCCTGGAGATCACCGCCTGGCTGGAGGACGGCACGATCATGGGCCTGCGCCACCGCACCTACCCCCACCTGCAGGGAGTGCAGTTCCATCCCGAGAGCGTGCTCACCCAGGAGGGGCACCAACTGCTGGCCAACTTCCTGGCCCAGGCCGCCTCAGGCCACCACTGCTAGGTTCGCGCCAACCTGCACCAGCCCCCGTGCCGTTCCGCTCCCTGGCCTCCCGCGTGGCAACGGTAGGGGCCCTCAGTGCCCTGGCCGGAGCCGGCCTGGCCCCTGGGGCCGTTCAGGCCGAAGCGGGTGTGACGATCACCAGCTACGGCCACAGCGCGCTGCTAATTCAAGGCGGGGGCACCAGCGTGTTGCTCAATCCGTTCAAAGCCGTGGGCTGCGCCGCCGGACTGGCGGAACCACGGGTCGGTGCCACGGTGATCCTGGCCAGCAGCCGCCTACTGGACGAGGGCGCTCCCGTGGCCAGCGGACGTCTGCTGAGCAGCCCCGGGTCCTACCGGGTAGGCGGCCTCAGGATTGAGGGCATTGCGGCTCCCCACGACCGCTTCGGTGGCCGACGCTTCGGCAATGCCACCCTGTGGCGCTGGAAGCAGGGCGGCCTCGACTTCGCCCATCTCGGTGGCACCGCCGCCCAACTCAAGCCCGAGGACAAGGTGCTGCTCGGCACACCCGATGTGCTGATCATCGGCGTGGGTGGCGGCGCCAAGGTGTACGACGGCGCCGAAGCCGCCGCCGTGGTGCGCCGCATCGGCGGCCGGGTGGCGTCCAACGTCAAGCTGGCGATGGTGGTGCCGGGCAGCGGCCTGGTGAAGGCCCAGGCCGAGGCCGAGGGACTGCACGAGGTGTTCAAGGCTGCCGGCTTCGAATGGCGCGAGCCCGGCT
>CALJTZ010000137.1 GCA_937975655.1 uncultured Synechococcus sp.
ACGACTGTGTAGCTGACGGGGCTCGTGAACACCGCGAACAGCTCCATGAAATTCTTGCGGCCAAAGCGCTTCTCGGCTTTCGGGCCGATCACCAGCTGACCGGAGGCTTCCCTCAACCCGCCATCAGCCACCAGCCAGCGGATGAGGCGATCAAACTCTGTCCGGCTGATCCCGGCGAAGTCCGGCACTCTGGAGATGTGATCCCAGGCCTCCTCGCGAGTGATGCCTCCGCCGGCCAGGGCCATGGTGAGCAGCTGGTGGATGAGCACGGGCCAACAGCGGTCCTGCACTGGCACGGCCTCCACCCACCCCTGCTTAGCCAGTTCGATCAAGGCCGTGGCCTGCAGCACGCTCTCGCTGGATTCGCAGAAGAAGGTGGTGTTGGCGGCCTGGCCGTCTCGCCGTCCGGTGCGGCCCATGCGCTGCAGGAAGGAACTCACCGTGTCCGGGGCATCAGCCTGAAGCACGCGATCGAGATCTCCCACGTCGATGCCCAGCTCCAGGGTGGAGGTGCAGACGATGCAGGCGCCGCTGCCGTCAGCGGTGCCCTGATGGAAGGTCTTCTCTGCCAGCAAGCGCTCCTCCTTGGAGACGGCGCTGTGGTGCACGAAGACCGTGGTGCCGGCTCGCCGCATGGTCTCGGCCACCTTCTCGGTGGTGGAGCGGGATTGGCAGAAGAACAGGCTCTTCTGGCCCTTGGCCATGCGGGAGGCGTCGCGGGCGAGCAGCCGCAGCTCCGGACGGTGCACCACCAGCAGTTGACGACGGCTGGCGGGTTTCGGTGGGTCCACCACCTGGCCCTCCCGCTTGGATGAGCCCTGCAGCCAGCCAAGGATCGCCTCCGGATTGCCCACCGTGGCGCTGAGGCCGACCCGTTGAAGGTCATGGCGCGAGTGCCGGGCGATGCGCTCCAGCACGCTCATCAGGTGAGCTCCGCGGTCCGAACCTGCGAGGGCATGCACCTCGTCGATCACCACGATCCGCAGATCGCCGAACAGCCTGGCGTGATCCACCCGCTGGGACACGAGCATCACCTCCAGCGATTCGGGGGTGGTCATCAGCAGCTCCGCCGGCTCCTTGAGGAACTTGCGGCGGGCGGAGTCGTCGGTGTCGCCGTGCCAGACGAAGCGGCGCAGGCCCACCATTTCTGTGTAGAGCCCCAGGCGCTCGGCCTGGTTGTTGAGCAGGGCCTTAATCGGCGCGATGTAGAGGGCGCCGACGCCATCGGGTGCCGAGTCCACCATCTGGGAGATGGTGGGGAACATCGAGGCTTCGGTCTTGCCACCGGCCGTCGGAGCCAGGATCACGGCATTGGCGCCGGCCAGAAGCGCTTCCCCGGCCTGCTCCTGCACGGGCCGCAGGCTGCTCCAGCCCAGCCGGGCGACGATCGCCTCCTGCAGCCGGGGCGCCAGGCGCGAGAAGACGCTCACCGCCAGCCTCCTGCCAGCAGACGACGGCGTCTCACCACACGTCTTCCGTGGGGATCAGCTCAGGGCCTTCCTCAAGCTCATCGAGGGGGGCGGAGTCGGCTGCCCTGCCCAGGCGTTGTTGTTCCTCGGGTGTGAGCGCCATGGCGTTGATCTGGCTGGGATCGAAGCCGTAGAGCTCCATCGGCACGTAGTCGTCGTTCTCCTCCACCAGATCGAGCTGGGTCACGAACTCGCGCAGGAACTGACGCGGCACTACGCCCACATCACCGCGGAAGCCCTTGGTCACTTCCGCCACCAGGCGGTTGATGAAGTCGAGGCTCACTCGCTCTTCGAGGACCGAGCGGCTGCCTGAGGGATAGAGCTCTCGCAAGCGCATGGCCACCGAGCGCAGCCGTTCGGCATCAAAGGGAGTGAGCTCCAGCTGCGGTTGGCGCAGGCTTGCAAAGGATCCTTGTTTGCTGAAGCTGATGCGCCGATGAAGGGGTTCCAAGCCAGCAACCCCATGGCGTGTGTCAAAGAACTCCGGTGTGCCTGTGAACAGCCAGAGCATCCCCGGGTAGGAGCCAGCCGCATCGGCGATCTGGCGGATGCCGTTGAGCGACTTGTGGCGGGAGTCCGAGCGCATGCGCAGGATCGTCTCCGCCTCGTCGATCACGATCAACAGGCCCTTGTAGCCGGCGGCTTTGACGATCTCCAGCACGCCGCGGAGATAGTCGAGGGCATCGCGGCTGCCGATGTCGCCCTTGATGCCGGCCCCCTTCTTCGAGGCAGCGGCGACGTTTCCACTGCCACAGAGCCAGGAAATGAGTGCACCGGCTTCCGACACCTCGCCCTCTTGCTTGAGGCGAAAGATGGTCTGGATCACCCGGATGAAATCCTGCGGCGCCTGGCCTCCGGTCAGGGAAGCCAGGTCGGCTTCCAGCCGCTGTTGCACCTTCTCGTCGAAATCGGCAGCGTCTTCGTCTTCGCCGGCAGCGATCAGGGCGTCTTCCACCCGAGCGATCCAGCGATCGAGGATGTCGCTCAGGGCACCGCGGGGGCAGCTGGAGGTGCCCAGCTCGGTCATCACCTTGCGGTAGACGTCGTCGAAGCGGTGGAACTTGAGGTCGTTGTCGGAGACGACCACGAAGCTGGTGGCAAAGCCGCGCTCCTGGGCATCGAGCAAGGCCAGGCGGGCCATGAAGGTCTTGCCGCAGCCGTAGCCGCCGCGCAGGAACTTGATCGTGCCCTCGCCGCCACCAGTCAGCTCCAGCTGACGGTGCAGCTCCCCGCGCTGCTTTTCGATGCCCACGGCGAAGGTGTCGATGCCGCGCTCGGGCACGAGCCCTTTGCGGAGCGACTCGAAGACGTGCTCGACGTCCTTGGCGGTCAGGGTGCCCATCAGCTCTGCTCCTTCACGTAGCGCTTCACCTCACCCACCACGACGATGCGGACGGAGAACGGAGCCCGGCTGGCCAGCTCATCGACCTGGACGGAAAAGCGCCGGGCGGCCCGGGGTGAGCCAAGCATGGCAGCCACCTCCGGCTCGGTGATCGCGCCATGGGTCGCCAGGTGGGCAAAGAGCTGACGGATCTTTTCGTCGTCGGAGAGCGCCAGCAGCCAGGACGGCATGGCGCCATCTGAAGGAGCGGCAGCGGGGGACGACGCTTCAGCTCTGGTCTCAGTGGCTTGGGGCGCCTTGGCCAGAGCGCTCACCGGGAAGCGGGCGTCTGGGATGCAGGAAGCCACTTGATCGGTGGCGCTGGGGTGGA
>CALJTZ010000138.1 GCA_937975655.1 uncultured Synechococcus sp.
AGATCTACACAGGCGAAGACACTCTTTCCCTACACGACGCTCTTCCGATCTCGCAATGGCCGGCTGATGTCGACCGCCATGGGCCATTTTGTTGATGGTGCCTGGCAATTCGAAGGGGGCTGCATATGAGCCGCCCGCTGACGATAGGCCATAGCATGCCGAAAACTTCGGCCTGTCATGGCATAACATCCGCAGTTTGTGCATTGACCACGGCAGTCACTGCCATGGAGGGCCACATGACCAAATTTATCCTGACGGTTAGCTTTGCCGCGCTTTTGGGGGCAACCCCGGCTTTGGCGCTGGAGCCGTTGAACCAAGAAGCCCATATCAATGAATCGCTGGTTGCGGGGCGGGTGGGCGATACCATTCGCAAAACCTGCCCCTCGATTTCCGCCAAGATGTTCACCGTGCTGAGCAAGATGAACGATCTTGAGGATTACGCCCGCGAAAAGGGCTATGCCGAAGCGGATGTGAAGGCGTTCTTGAAGAACCGTACCGAAAAGGCGCGGATCAAGGCGCTTGCCGAAGAATATCTGGCGAAAGCGGGCGCTGTTGAGGGCGACGAAGAAAGCTATTGCAAGGTTGGCCGCGACGAGATTGCCAAGGGCACTTTGGCCGGCAGTTTGCTGAGGTCGTGGAAATGACCGGGCTGGCAACGATTTGTGCAAGCCAAGCCAAGGGCGGAGCGATGAAAATCGTTCCGGCATTTGGTGTTGCGCACGCAAAAACCGTTGCCTTTGAACAAGATAAATCAGAAAGAGGCCACAGCGGCGCGCGCCCGACGGCGCGGCTGCTGGGCTTGATTCGCCCCGATGCCCTGCTGCTGGGGGAGAAGGACTGGCAGCAGCTCGTGATCCTGCGGCGGGTGGTGGCCGATCTGGGCCTGCCGGTGCAGGTGATCGGCTGCTGCACCCAGCGGGAGGCCGATGGCCTGGCCCTCAGTTCCCGCAACCGCTACCTCTCAGCGGAGCAGCGGCAGCAGGCGGCGGTCCTGCCACGGGTGCTGATGGCCGCCCGGGAGCAACGCAGCGCCACCCCCAGCCAGCTCGTGGCGCAGGTGGCCACAGAGCTCGCTTCAGCGGGGCTGGTGGTGGACTATGTGGAGGCGGTGGATCCCCACAGCCTTCAGCCGGCGGCCCAGCTGCGCGGCCTCACCCTGCTGGCTGCCGCCGCCCACTGCGGCCCCAGCCGCCTGATCGATCACGTGTTTCTGATGAGCCGCCAGCCGATCGTTGCCATTGATGGCCCCGCCGGAGCAGGGAAAAGCACCGTGACCCGGGCCTTTGCCGAACAGCTGGGGCTGATCTACCTGGATACGGGGTCCATGTACCGCGCTGTCACCTGGCTGGTGCAACGCAGCGGCGCCGACCCCAGCGATACCCGTGCCGTGGCCGCCCAGCTAGAGAACCTCAACCTTGAGCTCAGCACCAGTGCCGATGGTGCCCAGCGGGTGAGCGTCAACGGGCACGATGTGACCGACGCCATCCGCAGCCCCGAGGTGACCGGCCAGGTGTCGGTGGTGGCGGCCCATGGCTGCGTGCGGGAAGCCCTCACCCGCCAACAACAAGCGATGGGCGAGCGGGGCGGTCTGGTGGCGGAAGGCCGGGACATCGGCACGGCCGTGTTCCCCGACGCAGACCTCAAGGTGTTCCTCACCGCCACCGTGGCCGAACGGGCTCGCCGCCGCGCCCGCGATCTCGAGCAGCGCGGCTTTGCCGTGCCCGATCTCAGCGAGCTGGAAGCGCAGATTGCCGAGCGCGATCACCTCGACTCCACCCGCGCGGTGGCCCCTCTCACCCAGGCGGCCGATGCGGTGGAAGTGGTCACCGACGGCATGGCCATCGCTGCGGTGATCGAGCGCTTGCTCAGCCTGTTCCGCGAGCGGGTGCCGGAAGATGCCTGGCGCGGCTGAGCCTCAGCCGCGCCGCAGGGTTGCCAGCAAGCCGCTGCAGGCATCCTCGAGCAGATCCAGCACGTGCTCAAAGCCGGCTTCTCCGCCGTAATAGGGATCCGGCACCTCCGCTTCGCTGAAGCGCCGGCAGTGGCTGGTCATCGGCTCGATCATGGCCAGCTGCTGGCGGCCGCCAGGCACCTCGGTGGCCGCCAGGGAGCGAACCGCCTGCAGGTTGTCCGCATCCATGGTGAGGATGCGATCAAAACTGGTGAGATCCGCTGGCTGGATCTGGCGGGCACGGCTGGGCAGATGAATGCCGCGGCGCTCCGCGGCCGCCCGCATGCGGCGATCCGGCAGGTTGCCGGCATGCCAGCCACCGGTGCCGGCGCTATCCACCAGAAACTGATCCTCCAGGCCCTCCTGCGCCACCAGGTGTAGAAACATCCCCTCGGCTGCCGGCGAGCGACAGATGTTGCCGAGGCACACGAACAACAGACGCTGCTCAGCCACGGCCGGGCTCCAGTTGTTGCACCTGCAGGCGGGCCTGTTCGGCCCGGAGCCGCACCACCGGCGCCTCCTCAGCCGAGTTCTGGCTCAAACCGGTGAGGGCCAGCTCCAGGCGCTGCAGCTGGCTAGGCGCGGCGGCCACGGCGGGGGCCAGGGATTCCAATCCCACCGCCACGGCGTAACGCACCACCCACTCGCCGTCGCGGCAGCCAGCCACCAACGCCTCCAGGCAGCGCTCCGTTGTCGTCAGGCGCTGGGCCTCCGCCAGCCCGTGGAGCTGCAGCTGGCCCAGGCCCCGGGCCGCTGCCCGACGCACGCTGGGGCCGATATCCCCCCCGAGGGCATCCTCGAGCACATCGAGACCACGCACATCGCCAATGCCGGCCAGGGCACGCACCGCCCAGGCCCGGGCGCCGTAGTTGTTGCCATCCAAGTTGGCCAGGATCGTGTCCACCGCCGGCACACCGATGGCAATCAGGCCATCAACTGCGGCCACGGCCGCCCCGGGGTTGTTGAAGCCCAACACCTCCACCAGGCAGGGCGCCGCTTCCGGGTGAGCCACTACCGACAGGGCCTGGGTGGCCTGCAGCAAGCCCAGGGCGCTGTCAGCCTGCTCCACGGCCCGCACCAGAACCTGCACCGCAGCGCTCTCGTCCGCCGGGGTCATAGGGGAGATCGTCATCGGCTTCGGACTCTCAGAACACACCATCGATCAAAGAAAGGCAGGCATCACAGCAAGGCGTCCATGGCCGCCAGCACCGCGTCGGTGTCGTCGCCAGCACCCTGCTCCACCAGCCCCCGCAGGGCGATCAGCTTGAGGCTGTTCTCCGCCAGGGTTCGGGCAATCGGGTCGAGGGCAGGCCGCCAACCCACAGCTCCGAGGTCCATAAGCGCCGCGCGGCGCACCTGCAGTTGCTGGTGCTGCAGCAGGGCCACCAGCTGCTCGCCCCACTGCGGTTCCGCCGTGAGCTGCAACAGGGCCCGGCAGGCAGCGCTGCGGATCAAGGGCCGCTCGTGATCCACGAAGGGCCTGATCACCGCCAGCACCTCTGCATCGGCAACGCCGATGTCGCCGAGGGCTTCCAACAGCGCCTCGCAGGGCTCCACCAGCCGGGGCGTGCCCGGCTGCAGGGCACCGGCCACGGCCGGGCCGGGGGCCAGGCGCCGCCGGAGGGGTTCCACCGCTGCCAGGGCCTTGAGGTCGCCGAGGGAGCGGGCCGCCGCCTCGCGCAGGCCATGGTCTTGATCCTCGAGGGTGTCGAGCAGATCGGGGATCGCCGCCTCGGCGCTACGACCGAGCTTGCCCAGGGCCCTGGCGGCATTGCGCGCCACGGCGTTCTCCTCCACACCGGCCCCGGGATCCCGGGGCCGGCGCTGGCGCAGGGCCACCTGCAGCAGGGGCACCGCCTCGGGATGGCTGCTGCGGTTGCGGCCAAGCCACCAGGCGGCGTAGTACTGCGCGGAGGGGTCGTCGGTGAGGCGGAGACGTCGCAGCGCCTCCGCTTCCGTAATCGGATCTCCGTTACCCACTGGATTGGGAGACGCGTCAGCGTCGGCCATGGCCCGCCAATGGCAATGCAGCTGGACGTGATGCTGACATCGAAGCGGGCCATGGCGGCAGGATCGCCAGCGAACAGTTACGCCACCCCAAAACACCCCCGCAGCAGCCCAACAAAAAAGCCCCCTTGCGGGGGCTCTCC
>CALJTZ010000139.1 GCA_937975655.1 uncultured Synechococcus sp.
ACCCCTCAGCCCCAGATCATCCGCGGCCTGTGGTGAGGCCATAAAAAACCCCCGGCGCGGCGGGGGGTGGGGTGAAGCGGGAGGGGTGCACTCCTCCCGCAGGCTGAGGGTTACTCAGTTTTCTTCGATGTGGTCAATGGTGCCGTTGGCTTCCACATCGCAGCTGCCGTGCAGCACCACACCGTTGCGCTTCAGCTTGTAGTTGTACATCAAGCCGTATTGCTTGATGTCCTTCAGGGTGGTTTCACCGGTATCGATCGATTCCTTCAGCGTGGCAGCCAGATCCACCCGCACGTCAGACATCGGCACACCATTGCGAGCCGAAGCCTGGGTTTTGCAGATTCCACCCAGGCGTTGAATCATGGCCTGGATCTTGGCGTCATCATTGGCCAGGGCCGTTGTGGGGGCCAAGGCAGCCAGACTCAGGGCTGCTGCTGCAACGAGGGGAAGCTTTCGCATGGGGGTATTCGCAGAAAAGGTTCCCGCTTCAGGAACCAACCCACACTCTGCAACTTGATGGCAAGAACTGCCAGGCAATAAACAGGGGATGTTGCAATTGCAAACCCCACCCAGCAGCCAACTTGCGCTTGCCTTACATCCCTGCACGATCTGAGCCCCAAGGCCCTACTTGCGGGTGATGATGATCCACAGGGCATGAATCACACAGATCGGCCAGGCAATCGCCAGCAGCGGCAGCCCTAGCGCTCCAAAGGTGAACAGCCAGATCACCAGGTTTAACCAAAACGCGCCGGTGAAGCCCACCTGGGTGGCCACAGCCGCCGGCGGCAAAATGAACGCCAAGACGATGCGCAGAATGTCTCCGAACGTCATAAGCAGGGAACGCAACACCGGAACCGTAGAAACAGCACGGTGGCTTGTCAGCCCGGCGCCACTGAAGCGTTGGCGGAGCTGGAGCCAAACCGTTGCCCTGGTGATCGCCCTGGCCGTGAGCCTTGGCCTGGCGCCTGCATCGCTCGCGGCCCAGGCCGCCGATCCCACCACGGCCCCATCGGCGCCGGTAGGAAGTTATGCGGTGGCACCGGTGCACATCCTGGGGGTGCCCGCCATCAGCGTGGCCTCGCCTGTGGTGAACCGGGAGGCCAATGGCCCGGAGGCCACCGAACGGGCCACCGTGATCGAGGGGAATCTCTCCCTGCTCTACGAGCCCCGCCAACTGTGTAACCAGGGGGAAGCGATCGCCGAGCAGCTGCTGGAGGGGTTGGTGCTGGGCGGGCCCCACAACCAACGGCTCTGCAGTGGCGACCCCTGGGCTGTGTTGGGCCAGCCCGACGACCTGCAGGTGGAGATGGCCAACCGCAGCGACGGCAGCATCCAGCTCCAGGCCCGATTACGCGGTCGCCCCGCGCCGCTGCCGCTGCTCACCGTGACGGACGCCGACGCCCAGCTCCATGGCCTCAGCCGGGAGCAACTGGCCGGCCGCTGGCGCCAGCTGTTGCAACGGCGCCTGCGCCATGCCCGCTTCACCGAGCAGCCCAGCCAGGTGGGCCTGCGCCTGAAGGTGACACTCCTGCTCGAGCTGGTGCTGCTGGGCACAGCCTCCGCCAGCCTTTGGCTGTGGGGCAAGCTGCGGCGACGCCTGCGCAACCGCCAAAAGGCCGCCCGGGACAGCCGGGAGCTCCAGAGCAGCCGAGCCCAGCTGCTGCAGGGCTTGATCCGCCTGCTGTTCCTGGCCGTGCTGGTGCAACTGGTGCTGATGGTGGGACTGGCCGTGGCGGCCGTCCCCGGCCGGATCCCCCTGGCCATTGCGGTGCTGCTACAACCCCTTTCGATCCTGTTCAAGGTGCTGGCGGTGGGCATGGCCGCCGCGGCCTTGCGCCTGTTGGTGGTGTTTGTATTGCGCCAGTGGGTGAGCAGCCTGGCCGTGCCCATGGCGGAACGGGCCCGGCGCGAGCAGCGCTATCACAACCTGCTCCAGGCCAGCCATCGCCTGATTGATCTCAGCTTCATCGCCGTTCTGGCGGTGCTGGTGTTGATCGACATCCCAGGTGTTCGCGAGCTCACTGTGGGGGCCTGGCTGGCCGGTGGAGCGCTGCTGGGCGGCCTGGCCATTGCCTTCCAGGGGCTGCTGCGCGATGTGGTGGCGGGCCTGGTGGCCCTGCTCGACGATCACTACGCCGTGGGTGACGTGGTGGAGATCAACACCATCACCGGGGAAGTGGTTGACGTGGGCATCCTCGTGACTGAACTGCGCACCGCCGATCAGCGGGTGGTGGTGATTGCCAACAGCGCCAGCCAGCAACTGGTGAACCACACCAAGATCCGCTCCGGCGTGGACGTGGTGATTCCCCTCTCCCCCCAGCACACGCGGCTGGAGGAGGCCATGGCCGTACTGGAAGCCGAATGCGCAGCCTTTGCCAGTGATCCGCTGTGGAGCCCCCAGCTGCTGCAGGCCCCCTGGCTACGGGGAGTGAAACGGGTGACACCCTTGGCCGTGGAACTGAGCGTGGTGCTCACCACCCGCACGGGCGAGCAGTGGGCCGCCGAGCGGGCCCTGCTACGGCGGCTGGTGGTGCGCCTGCAGGAGGCCGGCATCCCCCTGGCCTGCCAGAGCGCGGCGGCGGGCACCAGCCCCTAGCTGTGCCGCCAGGGCGCATCAAGGCCAGAATCGTGGCCCCTACAGCGAGCCGGTGCCCGGTTGGAACCCACACAACCTGCTGGAAGGGCCGGGCCTGCAAACGCTGCTGCACAGCCACGACTTCGGCCAATGGGAGGCCGTGGTGGCCGGCACCTTGGGCCACCACCGCAGCGCCTTGCTGGAAGGATCGACGTCCTTTGAGGCCGAGATGCGCGGCGGCAGCGTGGAGGAGTTCCAGGTGCTGCACCTGCGGGGCAGCGGCAAGGTGCAGATGCTGCGCGAGCAGTGCGGCCATGGGGTGCTGTGGTTGCCCCTGCAGGGGCTCACCCAGGAGTGGATCAACGGCAACGACTACCTGGCGGAGCCCGGCATGGCGCTGCTGTTTCGCCCCGGCGATGCCATGCAGGGCCTCACCAGCGAACAGCTCACGGGCGTGTCGATCCTGATCCCCGAGCACCATCTCCACGGCCTGGAGACCCAATCGCCGCTGATCGGTTCAGGACTGGCCCACCGCAAGCTGATCGCTGCAGGGCTGCAGCTGGCCCAGGCGGCGGCCTGGCAACCGCAGGGATCGCGGCAGGCGGCGGCAGCCCTGGCCGATGCCCTACAGCAATGGGCCCAGCCGCTGGATCCCAGCCTGCACCGCGAACGGGTCACCGCCAGCCGCCGCCGCCACACCGTGGCTGAGGCCTGCCGCTGGATGGAGGAGCACCTGGCCGAGCGCTTCAGCATCGGGGAGCTGAGCCAGGCCATGGGCCTCTCGATCCGCACCCTTCAATACTGCTTCCAGCAGGAGATGGGCTGCACCCCCATGGCGGAGGCCAAACGGCTACGCCTGCGCCGGCTGCGCCGACTCCTGCAGAACCCCAACCTGGGGCACCGCAACATCGCCGAGCTGATGGCGGAGGCGGGCCTGCTGGCCTGTGGAGTTACCTCGGCGGACTATCGCCGCTGGTGTGGCGAAACGCCGCGGCGCACCCGAAAAGCGAGCATGTCTCAATTTCCGACCTAGAACACGGGCACCAGCACGCTGCTGTGACCGCCCGGCGCACCGCTCCCATCGGCCGATCCCCCCAGCGCCGGCGACGGTCGCAGCATCCCTGATCGCCATCCAGGTCACCCACACCCTCGGCCTCGCCTCGGGCGGGACCTACAATCTGCCGTTGGACATGGACCACTTCCGGGTCCACGTCGGGACATCGTCGGGGTTCACGCCGTCGGCAGCGAACCTGGTGGGGAAGCTCCTCGCGAACGGGGCGATGGTCACGGGGGGGATCCCCGCCGTCGGCTACTACCCGGTGGACACCCTCGTGGCCGCGGGTGCGGTCGCCTGGGTGAAGGTGGTCGCGGTCGACAAGACGGGGAACATGTCGGCGGCATCGGCTGCAGCGTCAGCGACGGCGGCCCTGATCGACGAGGGCCACTTCGGCACCTTGAACGTGTCGAAGTTGACGGCGGGGACGATGTCCGCGGCGGTCATCCTCGGCGGCAGGCAGTTCTTCTTCTCCATCGTTTCGATCAGCGGTTTCTTTCACGTCTTTTTCCTGCAGGACGGCAAAGTCGTCCAGCCTTACGACGGTGAATGGACACTCGCCTACAGCGGCGGTATTTTTGGCTGGCTAATATCGGTGCCTTTTTATAACACCATCACAATCTGGGGAACCGTCCCTGTTTTAGCCGCGTTCACATTTGGTTCGCTGCTGATCATGACTAAAACTGCACCCAACCGCATAACCGAGCGACTTCGTGAACTTGCCACCTATTTATTTGGTGAATCTAAGCAGCGCGAGGCCGTTGAAGTTGTCGAAGATGAAATACCCGATGCCTTCGACGGCACCAAGGTTCCCTGGTGGCGACGTGGCAAGGGTGCCGAAGACAGTGCCTTTGACAGTGCGATCGTTCCAGCTGACGACGACGCACTCGATGGCCTATTTGGTGACGC
>CALJTZ010000140.1 GCA_937975655.1 uncultured Synechococcus sp.
TTGACGAAGGCTGCCTGAATGGCAGCAGGAGCGTCATCTTTCCTGGCAGTCACCGCATCGGCTCGTCCAACCTCTCCAGTGCCGCCCTGCTCGATGGCCTGGAGTGGAACGTGCGCCTGGCGGCACTGGAAACCCCCGCGATGCTGCGCAAGTTTGAGGACACGTTCGACGCCTACTGGGAGAAGGGCGAATTCGAGCCCTATGCCGCCACCGCCGAGCAGCAAGCCCGAATCGACCACCAGCTCGCCCTCGCCCGTGGCGACGATCCAGCTGCCGGCGCCAGCACGCCACCGGTGTGGTTCGACCTGCGCCCCTACGCCTACCAGCGCGAGATGCTCGATCAGCTGGCTGCCGAGCGCTCGCTGCACCACCGCTGGCACAACCTCGTGGTAGCGGCCACCGGCACCGGCAAGACCGTGCTCGCCGGCTTTGATGTGGCCAGGCTCCATGCCGACTTCCCCGAGCGGTTCCCGTCGCCCGATCCGCCGTCGCTGCTGCTGATCGCCCACCGCAAGGAGATCCTGCAGCAGGCCTTGCAGACCTTCCGCCAGGTGCTGCGCGATCCCTCCTTCGGGGAGCTGTGGGTGGATGGCGAGCGGCCTAGCCAGTGGCGCCATGTGTTCGCCTCCGTGCAGTCGCTCAGCCAGCAAGACACCGCTGCGATCCGAACCGATCTGTTCGACGTGGTGATCGTGGATGAGTTCCACCATGCCGCCGCATCCAGCTACCGGCGCTGGCTCGATCACCTCACCCCCAAGCTCCTGCTCGGCCTTACCGCCACCCCCGAGCGGGCCGACGGACTCGACATCCTCAACTGGTTCGACGGCCGCATCGCCGCCGAGCTGCGCCTGTGGAGTGCCCTCGACCAGGGCTTGCTCAGCCCCTTCCACTACTTCGCCGTGGCCGACGCCACCGACCTCTCCGGCCTGGAATGGCGCCGCGGTGGCTACGTGCCGGCCGAGCTCAGCAGCCTTTACACCGGTGATCATCGGCGGGTGGATCTGATCCTCAGCGAGCTCGACAAGAAGCTCGCCGATCCGGCCCAGATGCGCGCCCTGGGCTTCTGCGTGAGCGTGGAGCATGCCCGCTTCATGGCCGAGTGTTTCGGCGCCCGTGGATTGAAGGCCGAAGCCCTCGATGCGAGCAGCCCCGCTGATCAGCGCCGCGATGCCCTGCGCCGCCTCCAGAACGGCGAGCTGCAGATCCTCTTCGCTGTGGACCTGTTCAACGAGGGGCTCGACATCCCCGCCATCGACACCGTGCTGTTGGTGCGTCCCACCGAGAGCGCCGTGGTGTCTCTGCAGCAGCTGGGCCGGGGTCTGCGTCTCTCCCCCGAAACAGGCAAAAGCTGCCTCACTGTGCTGGATTTCATCGGCCAGCAGCACCGCAGCTTCCGCTTCGATCTGCGCTACCGCGCCCTGCTGGGGGGCAGCCGTCGCCAGCTGGAAACCCATCTGCAACAGGGCTTCCCGTTTCTGCCAGCCGGCTGCCGGCTGGTGCTCGATCGGGTGGCGTCGGATCGGGTGCTCACGAACCTGCGCCAGAGCCTGCCCAGCCGCCGCCCCCAGTTGCTCGAGGAGCTGCGGGCCCTGGCCACCGAGGGGGTGATCGGCCCCGCCTCCGGCCTGGCCGCCTGGCTCGAGGCGCTGGGGATGGAGCCGGCCGAGTTCTATGGCGTACGCGGCGCCGGCTTCACCGCCCTGCGGCGCGAACTCGGCTGGCTCCCAGGTGCTCTCCATCCGGAGGAGGAGCGGCTCACGCGCGCCATCGCCGCCGGCCTGCTCCAGCCCGACGATCCCGATCGCCTGCGCTGGCTGGCCGCAGAGCTCCAGTCCGCCACACCCCCCGACACTGCCGCCCTGGGCGAGCGCGACCGGCGCCAGTGGCTGATGCTCGCCGTGCAGTTGTTCGGCACCGGCCGCCGCTGGCGTCCCTTGCCCGAGGCCCTGCACCTGCTCTGGCACGCGGACGCCTGGCGCGAGGAACTGCGCCAGCTGCTGGAGCTGTTGGCCGCCGCCGCCGATCACCGCGTCCACCCCCTGTCCTGGGCGCTGCCGGTGCCCCTGCGCGTCCACGGCCGCTACAGCCGCGCCGAGATCGAAGCAGCCTTCGGCATCCTGTGCGATGACGCCCCCTGGATCCACCGCGAGGGCGTGCTCTGGCACGAACCCAGCCAGACCGATCTGCTGTTTGTGACCCTCAACAAGAGCGAGTCGCTCTTCTCCCCCACCACCCGCTACCGAGACCTGGCCCTGGGCCCCACGCTGTTCCACTGGGAGAGCCAGAGCACCACCACCGCCGGCTCCCCCACCGGCCAGCGGTATATCCACCACGCAGCGCGCGGTTCGCGGGTGCTGCTGTTTGTGCGCGAGCACCGCAGGCAGGGCACGGTCACCGAGCCGTTCCGGTGTCTGGGCTTCGTGAGCTACGAGAGCCATGAAGGCGAACGGCCGATGGCGATCCGCTGGCGGCTGGAGCGGGAGATCCCGGCGGGGTGGCTGCAGGGGATGGCGTTGGCGGTTTAGCGTTCTTGTGCACGCCCACAGCACACGCCAGGCCTGGAGCGCCCATGCGTCTCG
>CALJTZ010000141.1 GCA_937975655.1 uncultured Synechococcus sp.
CCTGGAGCCGGGGCGGTGCTGGTGGATTTCACCCACCCATCCGTTGTGTATGAGCACACCCGTGCCGCCATCGCCTACGGGGTGCACCCGGTGATTGGCACCACGGGGCTAAGTCCCCAGCAGTTGCAGGACTTGGCCAGCTTTGCGGACAAGGCCTCCGTGGGCGGGGCCGTGATCCCCAATTTCTCCGTGGGCATGGTGTTGCTGCAACAGGCCGCCGCCGCCGCCGCCCGCTTCTACGACTTCGCCGAACTCACGGAACTGCACCACAACCGCAAGGCCGATGCCCCCAGCGGCACCTGCATCAAGACCGCCGAACTGATGGAGGAGCTGGGCAAGAACTTCAACCCTTTGCAGGTGGAGGAGCACGAAACCCTGGCCGGCTGCCGTGGTGGGCAGCGGGAGAGCGGCCTGCGGCTCCATTCGATTCGTCTGCCGGGCCTGGTGGCCCACCAGGAGGTGATGTTCGGTGCCCCGGGTGAGACCTACACCCTGCGCCACGACACCATCGACCGCTCCGCCTACATGCCGGGGGTGTTGCTCACGGTGCGCAAAGTGCGCCAGCTGGGCGGGCTGGTGTATGGCCTGGAGCGGTTGCTCTGAGCGAGCCCTGGCTGCCGTTCCCGGCCATGGTTCGTATTGTCCCGTGGTTGCCCGGCATGGCGCCATGCTGATTCCCCTCAAGCCAGGCGAGCTGCTGCGGCTGATCCCGGCGGTGGCCACCGGACCCCAGTTCAACGCCTGCAGCGGCAGCCCCCAGAAGCTGCTGCAGCGCATCTTCATCTCTGTGATCGGTGGGGTGATCACCCTGTTGATCAGCCAGGGGGTGGCCATGTCCAGCCAGGCGGCACCGATCGCTTTGGTGGCGGGCTTTGTGTTTCTGCTCTACGTGCTGTGGGGGCCGATCGTCGAGGCGGGTCGTAAGAACGCCACCCTGCGGCGCTATCCCGCGGCCGCCATTTTTGAAGGTGAGGTGGCCGACTTCTACACCCGGGAGCTGGTGGAGGGGCGTCAGGAAACCACCGATAAGCAGGGCCACCTGGAGCTGGTGGAGAACCGCCGCACCTGGTTGTGCCTGGAGCTGGAAGACGAGGAGGGCTACCTGGGCAGCATCCGGTTTCCCTACGACAAAAAGCACAAGACGATTCGCCGCGGCATGGTGGTGCGCTGCCTGGTGCTGAGCGAGCGCAAGGATTTTTCGCGCATCGGAGCCCTGAGTGATGCCTGGCTGCCGCAGTTGAAGCTGTGGGTGGGGGAGTATCCGTTTCTGCTGCGGCCCGCCTTTGAGGAGCTCTGCCTGAAGCGCCTGCGTTGACGGGAGCCGGAATGCAGCAGTCATGCTGCGTTACACCGCGCAATATTGCGTTACAATTCGGGTATTCCTCGGTAGCCCTCCCATGGTCCAAGCCAATCCTTCGTCCCCTGCCGTGATCCGCGGCGCCACCGTCACCGAAGAAGACGGCGGTCGTCTCAATGCCTTCGCCACCGAGCCCCGCATGCAGGTGGTGGACGTGGAAAGCGGCTGGGGCTTCCACGAGCGCGCCGAAAAGCTCAACGGCCGCATGGCCATGCTCGGTTTCATCGCCTTGATCGCCACCGAACTCGCCCTCGGCGGTGAGTCCTTCACCCGTGGCCTGCTCGGCATCGGCTGATTCTTCAATCCCTCCTGATCCCCACGGGATCAACCACGGCCGCAGCACCATTCCGTGCTGCGGTTTTTTATGGACTGCACCGCGTTGGCATTGGCCATGAACCAGCAGAGCTTGCGGGCACGGGTGCATGGGGCGGGCCCCACGGGGGTGTTGGCGGCCCTGGCCCTGGCCCAGGCCGGTTGGCGAGTCCAGCTGCTGGATCCGCTCACGCCAGAGGCCCTGCGCCAGCGCAGCCGGGCCTATGCCCTCACCCATTCCAGCCGGGTGTTGCTCGAGCGCCTGGATCTGTGGCAGCCCCTGCTGCCCCATCTGGCCCCGTTCCGGCGCCTGGAGCTGTGCGATCAGGCCACGCACCTGCAGGTGCCCTTCACCCTCGAGGATCTAGGCCCCCGCGGCGATCACCCCTCAGCCCAGGCGGTGGGCTGGATCCTGCAGCACCCCCCGCTGATGGCCCTGCTGCTGGATCGGGCGGCGGTGGAGCCCGCCATCGCCCTGGCCCTGGGCGCTCCGCTGCCCCAGGCCGCACCTGTGGACCTGGTGGTGGCGGCCGATGGCAGTGGTTCGCCCACCCGCCGCAGCGCCGGGCTGCACTGGTTGGCACGGCCCTACCGCCAGGGCTGCCTCACGGTGCAGGTGCGGTTGCGCGGGTCGGCGGTGGATCAGGCCTGGGAGCTGTTCCGTCCGGAGGGTCCGTTTGCGGTGCTGCCCCTGGGAGGGGATGCCTTTCAGCTGGTCTGGAGTGCTCCTGCGGAGAAGCTGCGGCGCCTGGAGGCCCTGGAGCCGGTGGCGTTTCTCGAGGCCCTCAGTGCGGCCCTGCCCGCTGCGCTGCAGCCCGAGGTGTTGCTGGATCAGCCGCGCGCTTACCCGGTGGGCCTGGAACTGGCCTGGCCCTTGCGGCGCGGCTCTCTGGTGCTGGTGGGCGAGGCGGCCCACCGCTGCCATCCGGTGGGCGGGCAGGGGCTGAATCTCTGCTGGCGCGATGTGGCGGTGCTGCACACCCTGGCTGGCCGGGCTGCCGCAGGGCGCCTCCGGCCATCCCGGCTGCCGGCTGCCTACGCCTGGCGCCGCTGGCCGGACCTGCTGCTGATCCTGCTGGCCACGGACGCGATGGTGCGCCTGTTCTCCAACCGCAATGTGTTGCTGCTGCCGGCGCGGCGGTTGGCGCTGACCCTGTTGGGCCGGCTGCCCTGGTTGCGGCGCCTGAGCTTGGCGGCCATGACCGATGGCCCCGCTGGCTCCTTGCGGGCCTGAGCTGCCCCGGGCAGCATGCCTCCATGGTGATCAGCACCTCTCCGCAGCCCCACCCCAGCCCAGCACTGCTGCGCTATCTGCGCCAGGAACTGGGCATGAGTGAGAGCGCCCTCGGCCTGGGCCTCAAGCAGGCCCAGCTGGAGCAGGCCCCCTTGCCCGTGGTGCTGTGGCGCTTCGGGTTGATCAGCCTGGAGCAGCTGGATCAGGTGCTGGTGTGGCTGGCCAACACCGATCTGTGATGCGGGCTCAGTAGACGATCAGCGAGTCCACCGGCACGTCGGCCGGCAGTTTGGCCTGGCCGCCCAGGTCGGCGAGTTCCACCACGAAGGCAAAACCGCAGAGCTCGCCGCCCACGCGCGTCACCAGGTCGGCGCAGGCGCCGGCGGTGCCGCCGGTGGCCAGCAGGTCGTCCACGATCAGCACCCGGGGCTTGTGCTCAAAGCCATCGGGAATGATTTCCAGGCGATCCGAGCCGTATTCCAGGCTGTAATCCACGCCGATCACGTTGCCGGGCAGCTTGCCGGGCTTGCGCACCGGGCTGAAGCCGATCCGCTGGGCGGTGGCCAGGGCCGTGCCCACAATGAAGCCCCGCGACTCAATCCCCACGATCAGATCGGGCTGCAGCCGATCACACACGTCACCCAGTTGCCGCATCACTTCCTGCCAGGCAGCGGCATGGCGCATCAGCGGCGTGATGTCACGAAACAGGATGCCGGGTTTGGGGAAGTCGGGGATGTCCCGCACCATCCCGCGCAGATCGATCGCGGCCATGGTCGACGAAGAGGCGCCACAGCTGGCAGTATCGCAGCCATGACCCAAGCCCCAGAGCAGCGCCCCTCCCCGCTTAATCGGCGAGGCCTTGAGCGTCTCGACTTAATGCTGCTCTGCACCGAAGCCCTCGATCTCAACGGGGGCGAGGCGATGGTGTGGCTCAGCGAAGAGATGGGCTACACGAGCCTGTTCCCCAATCGCGTGGAGCTGTGGAAGCGGCGCTGCTACAACCCCCTGCGCCGCACCACCCGCCGGGGCGCCCTGGTGGAGCAGGAAACCGACGCCCTGATCCGGATTCTCAACGCCCTGGCCGATCGCCTCTACCCCATGGTGCGCAGCCTTCTCTCCAGCGCTGAGCCCCCGGAGGTGACTGAGCAGCGCTGGGGTTTGTTCCGCAGCCGACTGGCGGACTTGATCAGGGAGCGCTTCAACCTGCGGCGCGGCGGCGTCCAGCGCCTGCTGGATCCCGTGGAAGGCCGCGCCCTCAGCCGCCAACTGGTGCAGGCACTGGCCTTCAGTGCCGGCCCCGGCGGCTTCGAGCGCCTCAAGGCCAGCCTTCAAGACGCGGCAGCCTGATCCCCCGTAGCCCCTGCCATGAAACTCACCACCCGCTACGAACAAACCAGCTGCCGCCTGGAGCTGGAGGGTCTGCCTGATGTGTCTGCCGGCCAGGGAGACCAAAGCCTCGGCATCCTCACCGGCTTCAGCCTGGCCCTGGCGGGCCATACCGAACTGGAGGGCAAGCGCGAGCACCTGCAGGCCCTGATGCAGGTGGTGATGCCCTATGCCCGGCATTTGCTGAGCGGGGTGGCCCGCCCATTCGGGGATGAGGCCTCCCCCGTGCTGATTGCTCCCCACGGCGAGGGCCATCAATTGATGCTGCGCAGCAGCCAGCCCAACACCGAGCCGCTCAGCCTTCAGCTGGATGATGCCGAGCTGGCGGATTTGGTGCGCTGCCTCGACCTGCTGCGCAACGACGCTCGGGTGCTGGTGCCCTTCGACCTACCCCAGCCCCAGCCCCTGCGCCGGCGTGAGCTGCTCAACCGGGAGCCCCTGCGCCGCCGGCTGGCGGCACCGCTGGTGGGCGTGGCGGCACTGCTCCTTGCTGGGGTGGCGGCCTGGATGGTGCCGTTGCCCAAGGCCCCGCCCGCTGCCCCTGCGCCTGTGGCCACTCCGGCCAAACCCGGTTGACGCCGCTGCCCTGCTCACCACACTGGGGTCCTGGTGCTGGCGCCGATGACCTGGTCTGAACTGCGACGTCGCGTGACCCGGCTGGGGGCCTCCCTGGATGTGGTGGTGCGCAGCGATCCCGAGGTGTGCGGCCTCAGCGGCGACACCTTCCACCTCTCGCTGCACCATGGCGGCCAGGGGGATTGCACCGTTGGCGACCTGAGCCTGGTGGACTGCCCCAATGAACTGGTGCTGATCGAATTCGAGCGCTGGATGCGCGGGGCCGGCTACACCCTCGAACCATGACCCGTTCCCGGCGCCTGCAGCTGGTGCGATCCGGCCGCTCAGCCGATTCCACACGCAAGGTGTTTCGTAAGCGCCGGGCGCCTTCGCGGCTCCGGCAGGTGCTGGATGGGCTGTTGTTGCTCGCGGCGGGGACGGGCCTGTTGGTGCTCCTGCTCCAGCTGCCGGAGTTGATTGATCTCGACAGCCTGCTGTTGGTGAGCACCGCCATCGGCAACTTGATTGCGGGGCTCTCGCGGCTGTTGCTGGGGGTGCTGCTGCTGCTGGGGGTGCTGCTGCTGGTGGGACTGGCGCTCCTGGCCCTCGTGCTGCTGGTGGCTGGCCTGGTGCGGTTGGTGAGGGCCCTGGTGGCTCCTGCCCGCGATCAGGCCAGCAAGAAACATCGTGTCTAACTTGCCGGCAGCGGGGCTTGGCGGGTATGGGCAAAAAGCAGAAGCAGGTGCCGCCTGCGGCGGACTCCAGTGATCGCTATGTCCCCTCCTCCCAGCTGGATGATCTGAGCAGCAACGAGCCATCCGCCACGAGCAAGCTCGATCGCAAGCATTACGAGCAGGAGCTGGCGCGGCTGCAGGAAGAGCTGGTGAAGATGCAGTACTGGACGAAGGCGGAGGGGTTCCGCCTGATGGTGCTGTTTGAAGGGCGCGATGCCGCCGGCAAGGGCGGCACGATCAAACGCATCACCGAGCCGCTCAACCCCCGCGGCTGCCGGGTGGTGGCCCTGGGCACGCCCTCCGATCAGCAGCGCAGCCAGTGGTATTTCCAGCGCTACGTGGAGCATTTCCCCAGTGCTGGCGAGATCGTGATCTTCGATCGCAGCTGGTACAACCGCGCCGGTGTGGAGCGGGTGATGGGCTTTTGCACCCCTGCAGACTTGCGGGAGTTTCAGCAGTCCTGCCCGGAGTTTGAGCGCATGTTGGTGCGCTCTGGAATTGTGTTGCTCAAATACTGGTTTTCGGTGAGTGATGAAGAACAGGAGGCACGCTTTCAGGCACGCATCGACGACCCCACCCGCCGCTGGAAGCTGAGCCCGATGGACCTTGAATCGCGGGATCGCTGGGTGGACTTCTCCCGTGCCAAAGATGAGATGTTTGCCCACACCAATATCCCCGAGGCTCCCTGGTTTACCGTGCTGGCGGACGACAAGCGGCGGGCACGGCTCAACTGCATTCGCCACCTGCTCAGCAAGATCCCCTACCGGGATATGACACCACCGGCCCTGAAGTTGCCACCGCGCAAAAGCGGCAAGGGCTACGAGCGGCCGCCGATCAATGAGCAGTTCTTCGTGCCGAACTGTTATCCCTGATCAGGGTGCTGGTTCAGCCACCGGCTTGCTGGTTCAGCCACCGTGCATCTGGGAGAACCACATCCCGGCCAGCTGCCAGGAGCTCCACAGGAAGATGGCCAGGAACAGCCAGTTCAGCCAGGCGGGTCGGTTGTCGTTGTCGAACAACATGGCTGATGGTCTGTGGCTCCGCTCAGGTTAGGGGCCAGTCCCCAGTCCAGCTAGCGGCTTGGGCACCTCAGTTGGACGCGGCAGGGCAGGGTTGGAGGGGCGCGAGGGGGGCGGTCTGGCAGAGGCCCCAGGGGCCCGATCCGGATCCCAGGCTCCAGCGCACCACTTGGCCGTCGCCATCGCTGCTGGGAACGGTGATCACCTCCAGCTGGTCCTGACCACGCCGGTAGTCGTAGCGGCAGTAGCCCATCCCGGTGCCAGAGCAAGCCCGCAAGCTGATTAGCCCGTTGCCGGAGAGTTCGCGATCAAAGCTCTCGGCCGGGGGGGTGCTGATCGGCCGCCAGCCCTGCTGCTGCAGTCGCTGATCCGCCGCTTCGATCGGTTCGTGCACCGTGAGCAGGCTGGCTGGGGGTTGGGCCTGGCCTGAGGAGGCCAGCAGGGCAGGCAGCCCGCCTGCGGCGGCGATCCCCACGGCTGCTGCAGCGATGGCCAGGGGTCGGCAACGGGGCGCCGCCATCGCACGGTTGAAGGGGACTCTCCGATTAGAGCAACGTTTGGCTCAGCCGGGTACTGCTGTGGGCGTGCCTACACAGCCATCAGGCCCTGGCGCTTGGCGCGGCGTAGATCGTGGAGCCCCTCGAGCTGGTTGTGCACCGCCACCAGCTGCTGGCGGATGTGGTCGGTGTTGTCCAGCTTGGCGAGGTTGAGCAGCATCAGCTCAATCTGGGCCTTGCAGTCGATCAGCACGCGGCACTCGCTGGTTCCGGGTTCGTAGGCCATGAACGGGGTTGGCGACCAGCCCATCCAATCGCCGGCAGCGCGCGCTGTGTGTGGCGGTTATGGCCGTTTTGGCTGTTGGTGCACGCGGGCAAATCTGCAGATTTCCTGATCTCGCCGGTGCGGCTGCAGGCGCTGCAGCTTGGAAAGCGGAGGGGGTGGGATTCGAACCCACGGAGGCTTTCACCTCGCTGGTTTTCAAGACCAGAGCCATCAACCACTCGACCACCCCTCCAGGGGTTGACCCATAGGGCCAAACCCATTCTCCCACGGGGATTGATCCCTCGCGTGGCTCTTGGCTGAGACTGTTGAGACCCGTTGCCATGCTTTAGGTAGAGCGCTGCGGCCTGGTGGGCCGCCGGATCCATGGCCGTCCTCTCCACCAATCTGCTGGCCGTTCGCACCCGAGAGCTGGCCGACATGATCGAGACCCTGCCGGTGAGCGTCGCCCCCGAGCACCAGTACGACCGCTGTTGCGAACTGCTGGAGCAGGTGGCGATCGCCCTCGATTTGTTATCAGCCAACTAAGGCCTCAGTTCTCCGGTTTGGCCAGGGGCAGCAGGCACTTGTCGGAGTCGCAGCCGGCGGGACCGGCTTCCATCAGCTCGCCGCCGTCATAACGCTGAAGCGCCTCGAAGAAATCGGCGGTGCTGCGGCGGAACACCACATCGGCTTGCAGCCGTTCGTAGGTGGTGTGATCGATCGGCTCGAAGGGCAGGCGCGGGAAGGTGGCGTTCGCATCAAAGCGGGCCAGCAGCGCTGCTGAGATGTAGCCCTCGCCCTGCTCAATGGCCTGGTGAATGGCCTCGGCTAGGGGCTCGATTTCGTTCTCGCGGAACTCCACGGTGGCGGAGGTGTTGTGGGCCGTGTAGTGCTTCTGCACCTGCATGTAGAAGTCGAACTGGGCCATGGCGGAGAAGTTGTTGATCTCCACCTGATCGGCACCAGGGATGTTGGCCCAGCTCACTTCCGTGGGGATTTCCACCAGCCACTCGGTGCAGCGGGGATCAAAGGGGTCGTCCAGCAGACGGCCCTGCTCGTCCTTATCGCTCTGGGATGGCACGATCGTGTAGCCATAGTCCATACAGGCCAGCGCCACTGGATCGTTCTTGCGGAAGGTGATGCGGCGGATGAAGCGCTGGGCCTTGGGGGGGTGCCAGCCGGGGGAGGCGCCGGTGAGCAGGCTCTTGGTTCCGGCGGGCTGCACGGTGGTACAGCGGTTGGGTCGCCGCAGGCCGTGGCGATCGCAGTAGTCCCACACGGCCTTGTTCACGATCTCTTTCCAGCGCCCCATGTACTCGGCTTCCTTGGCCTTGAAGGCGATGCCCTCAGTGGTGTTGGGGCGCCCGGCCTCCCACCACTTCAGCCAGGGAGTGCCAAAGGCATGCACGAAGAAGTCGAACAGGCCGGTGAAGCTCACGCCCACGATCGGATCCCAGGCGCGGCTCTGGCGGTAGCGCTCCACCTCGAACCGGTGGTTGAGCAGGCAGGCCACCGCTAGGCCACCGGCGGTAAAGGCCTCTTCCTGGGCCACCAGGTCGTCGGGGTCGATGCGGTTGAGGTGAATCTCCGCCAGGTTGCAGTGGAAATCGGCGCCCAGGATCTCGCCGCAGGGGTTGAGGCCATAGCGGCCGAGAGATCGGAAGAGCGTCGTGTAGGGAAAGAGTGTCTTCGCCTGTGTAGATC
>CALJTZ010000142.1 GCA_937975655.1 uncultured Synechococcus sp.
TGGTTTGAAACAGAAGAAAATCCAAATCCCCCCTGTAGTCCCCATGCCAAGGCGTCGGTCGCTACAGCGATGCCTTCGACATCGCCGCTCCCTCAAGTCCCTGAAGAGAAACCCCCCGTAAGCCCCCCTTGGCCAGCAGCCGTCGAACCGCAGGCCGCGAAGCCTGGACCCCCTGAGCTGGCGGGCGATGGTGCTGCCGGTCTGGCTGCGCCATCCCGCGCCGAGGCTTCGCCTGCGGCCGACACGGGAACGGCAACGCCTGTGGAAAAACCATCCAAGGCACGCAAGCCGGCCGAGGAGCGCATCAAGACCATCACGCCGGAGATGCTTCCCGAGGTCCTGAAGCCCTTCGCTGAACTGCTCGCCGAGTTCTGGGTCACCAAGGGCGGGAAGAAAACACCACGGGCCCTGGCGGGGCAGATCGGCCACCTCGAACGGATCCTTGCCGACGGCGGCGCTACGGCCGTGAGGTCGCAATTCGCGGCAGCCCGGGAGAAGGCCGAGATGGATGACCCGTTCGACGCGATCACCCACGGCAACTTTCTCCGGTACGGCCGCAACAAGGCCCAGCCCTGGTCCCCTGGCCAGCCGATCGCTGAGCCCTCGATGCCGATGGCCAAGCCAGAACCCAAGCCCGAGCGGCTGCCTGGTCGCAACCCTGGCGTCGATCCGCTCAGGATCCTGCGGGAACAGCAGGCCCGGATGCAGCAACAGCGCATGGAGCTAGAGGCCGATCATCACGCCAGCGGCCCCCAGGAGCCCCAGCAAGGCCCTTAGCGCCCCGATCCGCTGTACTTGCGCATTCGCACCGCCGGGATGCCCTTGCAGGCGCTTCTAGGCCCCAGTTCAATCCCGCAACACCACGCCACCATCCCCACGCCATGGCCTACGCCAGCCCCCTCGACTCCGAAGCCCTCGCCTCCGACCTCAGCGGCGACTCGATCAGCGAGGCCTATCTCGCCACCTGCTATCACCTGCTGACCAGCTCGAATCAAGCCAACCTGCGGCTGGTGGAGCTGCTGGATCTGGTCAGTCGGATCTGGTTCCTGGACCGCTCCCAGGGCGACCTGTACCAGGCGTTCATCGAGCTGGCGCCGGTGACCGGAACGGACAGCACGATCAGCGACGCGACGATCATCGCCATTGCCGAAAAATCATCAGGAGAGCGCGGCTGGGCAAGGCCAATCCTGAATCGCCTTTATCGCCTTCCGCAAGAAAACAACCTGGAGGTGTGGCGTGAAACTCTGCTGCCAGTTTGGAAATCGATCAACAATCGAACCCTGGCCCTTGAGATCACCGGGGAGATCTCAAAAAGCCTTGCTTTTACATGTTCTCCGGCGAAATGGAAAGCCTGTGAGCAATCGGCCGCCCAGCTTGTGGAGGTGCTAGCTGGGGCCCGAACAGCGACCATCGAGGAACATCCGGTGGTGGCCTACCACCGCCAGGTGCTGGGCCCGCCGGTGGTCAATCGAAGGTTTTCCACAGGCCTTAGCGGGCTGGACAGCGCCCTGCGCGGCGGCTTTGCCTCGCCCCAGTCCAGTGGCGGCGGCCGGCTGATCGTGGTGGCGGCGCGGCCAGCCCAGGGCAAGACGGCCTTTGCAGTGTCGCTGGCCGTCAGGGCTGCCCTGCAGGGCCGGCAGAGCCTGTATTTCAGCCTGGAGATGGGCCCGGAGCAAATGTCGAACCGGGCCCTAGCGGCGATGGACTACCACCTGTGCATGGAATGGGGCGGTACGCCGATCACC
>CALJTZ010000143.1 GCA_937975655.1 uncultured Synechococcus sp.
CTGGGCTGGTCGGACGGCCAGGGCACGGCACGCGGCGTCAAGAGCTCGGTGCTGGGACGTGCCTCCCCCACCGTGATCAACACCGCCTCTTCCTTGCAACCCCTGCGGGTGGCCGTGGCCGGCCTGGGCTTCGGCGAGAAGGTGCACCTACCGGCCCTGCGGGACTGCCCCCTCACCGAGCCGGTAGCCCTCTGGCATCCACGCCCCGAGCGGCTCGAGCAGGCCTGCGCCGCCGCGAACCTGCCCGGCAGCAGCGACTTCAAAGCCCTGCTGGCGGATCCCCAGGTGGAAGCTCTGGTTATTGCCACCCCACCGGGCCCTCGCTTTGGCCTGGCCCAGGCGGCCATTGCCGCAGGCAAGCACCTGCTGCTCGAGAAACCCGTGGCCTTGGATGCGGGCCAGATCCAGGAGCTGCAACGCCAGGCCCTGCAGGCCGGCGTGAGCGTGGCCGTGGATTTTGAATACCGCGCCGTGCCCCTGTTCATGCAGCTCAAGGCCCTGCTGGACCAGGGCGCCATTGGCACACCCTGGCTGGTGAAACTCGATTGGCTGATGGGCAGCAGGGCCGATGGAACGCGGCCCTGGAACTGGTACTCGCAGCGAGCTGCCGGCGGGGGGGTGCTCGGATCCCTGGGCACCCATGCCTTCGACACCTTGCACTGGCTGCTGGGGCCAGCCCGCAGCGTGGGCGCCCAGCGCAGCATGGCCATCCCCCAGCGCCCCCTGGCCGATGGCAGCGGACGCCTGGCCGCCGTGGATGCCGAGGACATCGCTCTAGTGCAGCTGGAGCTCGAGGCCGCCAGCGGCCGGCGCCTGCCGGCCCAGGTGAGCCTGGCCTCGGTGACCCGACCAGGGCGCGGCTACTGGATCGAGATCTACGGGAGCGAAGGCACCCTGGTGCTCGGCTCCAGCAATCAGAACGATTACGTCCATGGCTTTCAGCTCTGGCAGGCCCAGGGCAGCGGAACACTGCGGGAGATCAGTCCGGATCCAGCCCTGGCCTTTGCCCACACCTGGCCCGATGGCCGCGTGGCCCCGGTGGAACGCCTGGTGGGCTGGTGGGCTGAGGCGGCCCGCAGCGGCCGACCGATGGTGCCAGGCCTGGCGGAGGCCGTCCACAGCCAGGCCATCAGCGATCTGGCCCTGGCTGCAGCGGATACGGGCCTACGCCAGGAATTCTGACAACAAGGCGCCGGTTAGGATCCCCCGCATTCCCCCTCGAGGTCTCCCCCATGGCGCTGGTACCGCTTCGCCTGCTGCTCGACCATGCCGCTGAAAACGGCTATGGCATCCCTGCCTTCAACGTGAACAACCTGGAGCAGGTGCAGTCGATCATGGAGGCGGCCCACGAGACCGACTCTCCGGTGATTCTGCAGGCCTCCCGCGGTGCCCGCCAGTACGCCGGCGAAAACTTCCTGCGCCACCTGATCCTGGCTGCCGTGGAAACCTATCCCGACATCCCGGTGGTGATGCACCAGGACCACGGCAACAGCCCCGCCACCTGCTTCGGTGCCGCCGCCAACGGCTTCACCTCGGTGATGATGGACGGCTCGCTCGAAGCCGATGGCAAGACCACCGCCTCCTACGAATACAACGTCGCCGTCTCCAAGGAAGTGGTCAAGTTCTCGCATTCGATCGGCGTTTCGGTTGAAGCCGAACTCGGCGTGCTCGGCTCGCTGGAAACCATGCAAGGCGACAAGGAAGACGGTCACGGCGCCGAAGGAAAACTCGATCACTCGCAATTGCTGACCGATCCGGACCAGGCCGTCGACTTCGTGCGCGAGCGCCTCTCGCGCGACTCGATGTCGCCCGCGGAGGCCGCGAGCGCGCTGTGCGACCGGTGCCGCTCGACGGCGCGCGCGAGGCAGGCGACGGCGGCGGCGCTGCTGGCGAGGGCGGCGCAGGCCGGGCGCGCCGCGGCGGCGCTCAGGCTGCGGTGCCTCGAGTGCGGCGGCGGCGGAGGAGGAGGGAGCGAGGGAGGACAGCAAATCGTCTGCGCGTCGTTCGACTGCGGCGTGTTCTTCGAGCGGGCCAAGGCGGACGCGTCGGCTGCCGCGGCGGAGCAGCTGGCCCAGCTGGGGTTGAAGCAGCTCGAAGAAGAGGAAGAAGAAGAAGAGATGGGTTCTTGAGGGAGAAAACAAAAAATGTAAAACAATGAAAAAACTACACGTCGTACTTG
>CALJTZ010000144.1 GCA_937975655.1 uncultured Synechococcus sp.
GGGTAGTAACGGAGCCCAAGATGGCCCGCCAATTGCGCGAACGATTGATCAAAGACGAACTCGCCGTAGCTGTGGCCCTTGAGATAGAGGGGAGCCACCGCCAGGAGCTGCTCGCCCCGCCAGAGGCCGAGGTGCATGGGCTGCCAACCCTCGCGGGGAGCGATGCTGCCGGAGGCCTCAAGCCCGTGCAGCCAGCGCCACGAGTAAAACGGAAGTGACGATGCAGCGGTGAGGGCCTGCCATTGAGCCTCAGGAATCTCCGCGATGGCACGGTGCCAGCGGGCCTCCAGTTGCCCCTGGGGCTCGGCCATAACGGTGCGACGTGCCGGTGGAAGTCAACGCTAACGGGCGTTTCCGGCCTGGTGCTGGGCCTGCAGGCCGGCGCGGTTCAGGCGGGCCTGATGGCACCGCTGTTGGGACTGATGCAGCCCCAACTGGAAAACCGCCTGGCTCGGGAATGCCAGGCCTGGGCGGGCGGCAGCAGCAAGGAGCTGCGACGCAGCCTTGAACAACCATGCCGCCAGCTGGCGGGGCCCACCAGCCGCTGCCTGATCGAAGAAACCGAACGCAGCGGCCGCAGTCTCGCGGTGATGCAGGAGCTGCTGAGGGGCGAGGTGGGGAACGACAGCACCGTGGTGATCAAGCGCTGCGCCGCCCGGCTGCTCGGCCTGGCGCCCGACAGCCTCAAGGACGTGCCCCTGGAGGAGCTCAGCAAGCGCTTTCGCAAGGATCCGGCCTTGACGGGGGCGCTGTAGGGCTCCGGTAACGCAGCAGCAGCTCCCCCTCCCCGATCGCCCGGTGCTCCAGCAACTGCCAACCGGTTGGCACGGCCGGCATCGCCCGCTCCGGCAGCCAGCTGTGGGGCCCCGCCAGCACTTGCGGGCACAGGGTGAGCTGCAACTCCTGCACCACGCCTGCCTCCAACAGCTGGCCAGCCAGCTGGGCACCGCCCAACAGCACCAGCCGCTGCAAACCCGCCGCCTGCAGCTGCCCCAGGGTTTGCGGCCAAGCCTCCAGAGGCCAGCGGACATCAAAGCCTGCAGGCGTGCCCGCAGCGGCAGCGGCCCCGGAGAGCAGCAGGCCGCGCCGCAAGGGCTGGGAGAAAAAGCGCAGGTCCGGATCAAAGTCGCCATGGCGGCTCACCACCAACGCCATCGGTTGGGGCGGCAAGCCAGCTCGCTGCCGTTGCTGGAGCAGATCGGCATCACGGATCAGGCAGGTGGTGCCGTGCAGGCGCAGGGTGCGCCCTCCGATCAGACAGCCATCGGCCCAGCAGAGGGCCTCTTCCAGGGCCCGTCGATAGATCGGAAGAGCGTCGTGTAGGGAAAGAGTGTCTTCGCCTGTGTAGATCT
>CALJTZ010000145.1 GCA_937975655.1 uncultured Synechococcus sp.
ACTGGAGGGCCCCACCCAGCGATCCACGGCGGCCACAGCCTCGGGCTGGCCATCCACATAGCCCTGCAGCAACTGGGCGATGGCCAGATTCGCCAGGTTGCGGAAGGCGGAATCGTTCTCGGGCACCGCACAGGCCACCGCGTAGCGCTCGTAGGGCAGTTCCGGCGTGAGGGCCAGCCCCTGGGCGCCAGCAGCACGGGCCTGGTTGGCCAGCAGCAGGGTGTCCCCGATCACGCCCTGCACCTGGCCTGCCTGCAGGGCCTTGAAGGCTGCGGCCAGGCTGGGGAAGCCCACCACCACGGCGGCGGGTTGCATGCCACGCAGCTCCGTTTCGGCCAGGGAGTTGGCCACCACGCCGATACGACGCCCGGCCAGGGCCGCCGGCGAGCCGTCGAAGCGCCCCGCGGGCGACAGCAGGCGCAGACCGGACAGGGCAATCGGCAGGGTGTAGTCCAGCATCATGTCCCGCTCCCAGGAGAAGGGAACCCCGCAGGCCAGATCCACCTTGCCCTCGGCGAGGCTCTGGCCTAAGGCGGCGGGATCGCTGATGGGCTGAAAGCGCAGTTTGAGTGGTCGGCCCACCGCGGCGGAGAGCTGGGCCTGAATGGTGCCGGCCACCAACACGCCGTAGCCCTGGAGCTGCCCCTGGGCATCGAGGCTCAGCAGAGGGGGCATGTCGGGCGAACCGGCAAGCACCAGCTCACCGGTACGGGCGGCGCGTTCCACCACGCTCTCGGCCCGGGCCTGGGCCGTCGGAGCTAGCACCGCCAAGAGCGCCAGCAAAGGGAGGCTGGCTGGCAGCAGGCGAAGCAGAGGCCTAAACGAGGGGCGAAGCAAAGGGAAACGCCGCGAAGTCCAGCCTCAATGTGGCCACAAGCGGCGGATCTGGCGACACCACTCAGCCTGCTCCATAGGGTTTCTTCACGCAGGGGCGGGCTCAGGCGTCAAAGCGCATGCTCAAGTCCAGCCAGGGGCTGCGGGTAATCGGCGCACTGGTGGAGATCAGATCCAGGCCTGTGGCTCCGTAGGCCTGGAGCTGGTGCGGCTGCACGCCGGACGCCTCCAGCACCAGCCCACGCCCCTGGGCCAGCTGCCGCAAGCGCGGCACCAGCTCCAGCAGCTGATGGGGCGGGAATTCATCCAGCAGCACCGCATCAGCCCCAGCCCGCACCGCGGCTTCCGCTTCGGCGACGGTTTCCGCCTCCACGATCACCCGGGCTGGCCAGGGCGCCGCGGCCCGCACCGCCGCGATCGCGGCAGCCACCCCTCCGGCCCAGGCCAGGTGGTTCTCCTTGAGCATGGCGGCGTCATCAAGGCCGAGGCGGTGGTTGAGGCCACCCCCACAGCGCACGGCGTACTTCTCCAGCACCCGCAGGCCGGGGCTGGTTTTACGGGTGTCCGCCAAGGCCACACCCGTACCCACCAGAGCCGCCACGAGCGCCGCCGTGGCAGTGGCAATGCCGGAGAGCCGCATGGCCAGGTTCAAGGCGGTGCGCTCGCCGGCCACCAAAGCCGCGGCCGGGCCCTCCAGCTCCAGCAACCGCTGGCCGGCCGCCACCGGCTCGCCATCGGCCACAAGCAGGCGCATCTCCACAGAGGGATCGAGCAGGCGGAACAGCGGCTCCACCAACACACCGCCACAGAACACCCCATCGGCTTTCGCCAACCAGTGGGCCCTGCCGGTGCAGCCCGCCAGGGCAGCCGCCGTGAGGTCGCCGCGGCCCAGATCTTCCGCCAGCCAGACGCGCAGCTGTTGCTCCAGCTGGGGAGTGAAGGGCAGGCGAGCGATGGTCATTGCCGCTCAGGGCCAGGCCTCCCCATGATGCGAGGCCATGGCGCTGCCATAGCCGGCCCAATACGACCACGATTGACTCGACCCGTCCACGCCTGCGCAACCTTCACCCAGCATTGACAAGAGCTGGAACTGTGTGAGTGAAACGGATTGCAGAGTGAAGATGGTGCTCCACCATTCATCTCTGCACTACAGCGGCTGAGCATCCGCTCACAACCCATCACCGCCCTGCCTTGTGGGATCAACAGGGAGAGCCGGGCCTGCAGGGGTCAGTAGAGGCGGCTACAGCCCGGGGTGGGCGTGAGCTTGAGCAGCGACCAGAGGGCGCCGTACTGGGCGGCCGAGAGCGAGAGCTCGGTCTGCATCAGGCCCCCGGCGGGCGAACCCGGCGCCGCCGAGGCCCCGAGCTTGGTGTTCAGCTCCAGCAGCGGCTGGCAGATCTCCTCCAGGGAGGTGTTGAGGTTCTCGATCGCCGCGGCCGGCCCGGCCCCGAGGACGAGCAGCGCCATCAGACCCAGCAGTGTCCTGCTGGTGATCCGGGGGCGGCAGCCGTAGATGCCACGGGGCCATCCGGCGGCCGGGCCTGGGATGCGGCGCTGTGCGATGGCCATGGGTGCCCCTGAGTAGGGGCAGTATCGGCGAGCGCTACTTGCCGATGCAGAAGCGCGAGAACACCCGATCCAGCACCGCCTCGCTCACCTCCTCGCCGGTGATCTCGCCCAGGGCCCGCACGGCGGCACGCAGGTCGATGGTCCAGAAGTCCCAGGGGAGTTGCTGCTGGGCGGCCTCAAGGCTGCGGGCCAGGGCCTCGGCGGCCGTGGCGGCGAGGTCGCGCTGGACGAGGCGCTCGCCCTTGGTCAGCGGCTTGCCGGCCGGCAGAAAGATGGCCCGCATGGCCAGATCGGAAGAGCGTCGTGTAGGGAAAGA
>CALJTZ010000146.1 GCA_937975655.1 uncultured Synechococcus sp.
GGACCCATGGGCGCCAGCCGTGGTGCAGACAAACAGCGTCGCCTCGAGACACTCCTCCCAGCCCTTCAGGAATGGGTCATTGATCGCTTTGATCCCACTGCTCACCTCGGCGTGCTCGAGAAATCGCACTTCCGCTCCCGCGAAGCCGGTCACGGTGTCTGGTTCGTCGATAACCAGGGCTCCAATGCCTACCAACACGACCGCGCTCTCGCCATGGTCGGCTGCCCCGCCCCAAACCTCACCGCCTCCCTCGCTCAATTCCAAGTCACACACAACGACCCTCACGCCTCCCTCCAATCCACCGCCTTCCGTAACTGGTACGGCCAACGCATGGGCGAGCAGCTCATCCAAGGCATCCACCGCCTGCGCCCCGTTCGCCGTCATGGTGAAACCCTCCTCCTCTTTCTCATCACCTCCATCGATCTCTCCGGCCTTCGCCTTAAAGGCGGCGCCTCCACCTTCAAACAGATCGCCTCCTCCTATTTCACCCCGGCCGCAGCACCTAAGGCCGAACGCACACGCCAATCCCTCATCAACGCCATCAAGGCACTCCACCTCGAAGGGATTCCCCTCGAATCCATCACCACACGCCGCGTCGCTGAGCTCGCTGGGGTGGGGCGCAACACAGCCCATCGCCAAGCAACGGAACAGGACTGGGGCACCTTCGTGGAAAGCGTGATCTTCCCCTTCTGAGCTCGCTATGGAAAAGCCCCAGCCGGCTGTGGGAAATGTTCTGCTCAGCTAAGGGAAATGGGACATGAGTTGAGCGCGATGGGGACCCGCCCCAGACGGCCCGATCCTGTCCCAAAACCCATCTCTCTCTTATAGGGAAATGGGACAGCCGTGTATCCGAGTGAACACTCCGTGCCAGGGGGCCCCTCAGCCCAAATCCCCCGCTAAATCTGACCTCTCGGCGAATCACGCGGGAATTCGGGGACACGGCCAGCGCACACACGGCTAGGCTTGTGGAAATAAGAATCGTTCTCAGAGAGATTCGTGCGTGCCGGCAACCACGACACCAAGTCGAAGGCCTTTGCCCCGCGGCAAGCCAATGCGCTGACCACGCCCCCCAAAGACTCTCCGGAGTGGAAAGCCTGGGCCGAGGTCCATCCTCTGCACAAAGCGGTAGTAGGCGATCGCCCCGGCAAGGCGGTAATGGTTCAGCGTGTGGCCGAGGCGGTGCGCTGGGTCAGCACCTGCCGCACCCGATCAACGCAGCTTCAGATGGCCGCGGAGCAATGGGGTATCGGGATGCGGGCCTTTGAGAGCATCCACGCCGAGGCGGTGCGGGAGATCAAAGCCAAGTTCAATCAGGACCGCCCGGATTTTTTGGCCCAAAAGCTGGAGCAGCTGGAACACCTAGTGCAGGCTGGCCTGGACAGCGGCCAGTTATCAGCCGCAGCCGGTGCAATGGGCCTGCTGCTGCGGGCCACTGGCTGCGATGCCCCCAAACTGCCCGGGAAGTGATGCCACGCCGCCGCCGTGATTCTGGCCCCAACCTGCGGGGCAACATCCTGGACCCCCCCACCCGGGGAGGAGCATCTGGCGGGGCTGAGCGTCCTGCAGATAGCCATGCTCACCCCGCTGCAGCGCCAGGCGCCGGTCGGACCACGGACAGGCCCTGGGTGCGACAGCATGTAACGATGTCGTTACATGGCTCTCATGACTGTCGGGGAAGTCTTTCTGGAGTCCCTCTCCAGCGGCGTGATCACCGAGCGGGAGATCTCCTGGGTTGCCTCCCAGCAGGGCGCTTTTGCTCGGCACGAGGAGGCCCTGGCGATTCGGTTGGGGCGCTTGGTCGACGAGGGGCAGATCAACCTCGGCTGCCGCCTGCCAAGTCGTCTTATCCAGCACAAGGTTGTGTTGAACGAATGGATCGAACCGCTGGGCCGGCGGCGCGGCAGAGAGGCCGTTTGCGCTTGACACCGCAGTAGCTCTAATGACTCAAGACCAAACGCTGCACTACTGGCAGAACATGCGCCTTACCATGGAGACTGCCGGCGACACCTCTAGCGCCTTATACAAGCGTGCCCTTGCGATCAGCCAGGGGCTTCCCGATCCTCTTGCCATCCCCGATGGCACTCAGCCATGACCGCAGCTCCCAATAACAACTTGTGGCGGCCCTGGCCGTCGAGCAGCACAGCCGGCACTGCTGACAGCTGCCCCGTCGGGTGCTGCGCTCGGGCGATGTCCTGAGCGTGGGCAGCGTCAAGCGCCAATTCCGCCAGCAGCAGCACCAGAGGACAGAGTGCTGCTCAGCCAGCTGCTCGATCAGGCAAAACCTCTCGGCGGCAGCTGCTCTTTGGCAAAGTGAGCTGCCTCAAGCCTGAAAAAATCCTTTTCCATCCTGAGCTCCCGCACCTCCTTGCGGAGCCGGGCCAGTTCGACCCTCTCCTCGCTCGTGAGCAGGCCCTGGTCCCGGGGACCGGCCTGGCCCCTATCGATGTGGGCCTGACGGACCCAGCGGGTCAGGCTGCTGGAGGGAAGGCCGAGCCGCTCAGTAACGGCATTGCAGGAGAGCCCCCCTGCAAGCAGAGTTCAACAGCCTCAGAAGTCTGCTGCGCCGTGAACAGGCTCCTTGTCTTGGTCGGGTTGGTCATTGATGGACAGTCTGAGAGGAATGGCGTGACCCTTATCGACTTGTCCACGAAACTAGGGAAGCTC
This sequence comes from uncultured Synechococcus sp., assembly GCA_937975655.1. Classification (GTDB taxonomy): domain Bacteria; phylum Cyanobacteriota; class Cyanobacteriia; order PCC-6307; family Cyanobiaceae; genus Vulcanococcus. The sequence continues at coordinate 2,665 of CALJTZ010000146.1, forward strand.
TGGGCAACAGGGGTTTGAGTGCCTTTTGAGACCGGCAAAGCTGCCTTTGGCCTTGA
>CALJTZ010000147.1 GCA_937975655.1 uncultured Synechococcus sp.
GCGCTGGATCCCGATGCTGTGGAGCTGCCCGCCGATCTCCAGCTGCGGCCCCTGAATAGCCGCACCGCCTCGGCCATGTGGCATCTGGAGCAGGCGGCCCTGCCGGCCCAGCTGCGCCAGTTGCTGGACCGTCGGGTCGAAGACCTGCTCGACCAGAGCCAAGCGCCCAGCCTGATGCTGATCGACAACAGCAGGCAGCAGGCCGTGGCAGGAGTTCGCCGGCTGCGCCATGGCTCCCGCGGCATCCCCGAACTGGAGCTCAGCCTGCACCCGGGCTGGCAGCACCTGCAGGGCCCCGCCCTGCAATGGCTGCTGGAAAAGGGTGCCGCCGGTTCGGAACAGGTGATTGTGCGGAGCGATCTGATCGACAGCGACCGCAGCCAGTGGTTCCAGAGCCTGGGCATGGCGCCGGAGGGCGAAGAGGTGCTGATGGCCCGCAGCGTCTGGCGTCGCCACGCACCCCAACCCAGCCAGGAGATGGCCCGCAAGCTGGAGGCCGTGCTCGGCCAGCTGCAACCCCGCCAGGGGCCGATTCCCACGCCGGTGGGGCGCTGGAGCCGCTGATCGATGGGGGCACCCAAGCCGCGCTCCGTGCTGGCCCTCGATGTGGGACGCAAGCGGATCGGGCTGGCGGGCTGTGATGCCCTGGGCCTCACCGTGACCCCCTTGCGGGCGCTGCAACGGGGCAAGTTCCCCGCAGACCTGGCCGTGCTGGAGCCATTGGTGGCGCAGCGGCGCATCAGCGCCCTCGTGGTGGGGCTACCCCTAGATGCCAGCCAGCAGCCCACCGCTCAGGCCCTGCACTGCCGCCGCTATGGCGAGCGGCTGGCCCGGACCCTGGACCTGCCGCTCGCCTTTGTGAACGAATTCGCCAGCAGCTGGGCCGCTGCAGAGCGCCATGGGTTGCAGGGCGATCGCAGCGGCGCCCTGGACAGCGCTGCCGCCGCCATGCTGCTGGAGCAGTGGCTGGCCGAGGGACCTGAGCCTGCGCCGGTCCCAGCGGCGACCCCTGGGCTTGGCCCCGGGGAGGGTGCGCAGGCATCCTGAGAACATCTGCCTCCTCTTCATGAGCTCCGACGGCCCGACTGCGAACGGATCCGGTGATGTGCCCACGGTGCTCGTGCGCGATGGCCAGGGTCGCCATCTGCTCTGCTTTCTCGAGCAGCTGATCCCCCTCGATGGCAACGACTACGCCCTGCTCACTCCGGTGGATACCCCGGTGTGCCTGGTGCGCATCGCCGAGGACGAGGACAGCGATGACGAGGTGATCGAGGAACTGGATGCGGCCGAATCGATTTTGTCGGTAGCCGACGTGGTGCTCCAGGAACACGACCTCACCCTGGTGCGCTCGGCCGTGACCCTCACCGTGAGCGGCGAACTGGATGAGCCCGAGGAACTGGAGGAAGACCTTGAAGACGACGAGGACGGTGAGGACACCGACCTCTACGAGATGCTGATCCAGTTCCGGGCCAATGAACAGGAATACGGCCTGTTCATCCCCCTCGATCCCTTCTTCGTGGTGGCCCGCCTCCAGGACGGCGAGGGTGTACTGGTGGAAGGTGAGGAATTCGAGCGGGTCCAGCCCCGCATCGAGGCCGAGCTGGACGAGCGCGAACTCGCCGACGACTGACGCGTGACCCGCTTGTCCCTGACGCAGCTCCTCCAACCCGACTGGGTGGCCCCGGGCACCCTGGCGGAACTGCCGCTGGAGCATCTGATCGAGCAGCGCATCCAGGCCCTGGTGCTGGATGTGGATCGCACCCTCCTGCCCCGGCGCGGCCACCAGCTGCCGCCGCCCATGGAGCAGTGGCTGCGGCGGGCCCAGGAGCGCATGCCCTTGCACCTGTTCAGCAACAACCCCTCCCGCAGCCGCATCGGCGGCGTGGCCGACCAACTCGGGGTGAGCTTCACCGCCAGTGCGGGCAAGCCCCGCCGGGGTGCGCTGAGGCGGGTCTTGGCTGAGCTGGCGATCCCCCCGTCTCACGTGGCGATCGTGGGCGATCGCGTGTTCACCGATGTCTTGGCTGGCAATCGCCTGGGCCTCTACACGGTGCTGGTGAAACCAGTGAATCCGGAGGGACAACCCTGTCCCCACGATCGCTGGCAACTGTTGGAGGTGAAGCTGGCGCGGCTGGCCGGTGCCTCCCTGCGCTGAGACGGAGAACGGCCGAGCATGACCACACGACGGGTGATCAAGGTGGGCACCAGCCTGCTGCGGGGCGATGCCTCCCGCAGCACCAAGCAGGTGATCGCCGATCTGGCCTCCAGCCTCAGTGGCCTGTGGCAGCGGGGTGAGCCCGTGGCCCTGGTCACCAGTGGGGCCGTGGGTCTGGGGTGCCACGCCCTGGGCCAGGCCCAGCGCCCCAGCGAGGTGGAGGCCCTGCAGGCCGCCGCCGCCGTGGGCCAGGGGCGCCTGATGACCCTCTACGACCAGGCTTTCGCCAGCCACGGCCGCTGCGTGGCCCAGGTGCTGCTCACCCGCGGCGATCTGGCTTCAAGGCGCCGCTACCAGAACGCCTGCCGCACCCTCGAGCAACTGCTCGCCTGGGGCGTCACGCCCGTGATCAACGAGAACGACACCCTGGCCACCGATGAGTTGCGCTTCGGCGACAACGACACCCTCTCCGCCCTGGTGGCCGTGGCCGTTGGGGCCGATGAGCTGGTGCTGCTCACCGACATCGACAGCCTCTATTCGGGAGACCCCCGCCGTGATGCCGAGGCCCGTCCCATCGCCGAGGTGAGCAGCCTGGCGGAGCTGGACGCCCTGGCGGGCGTGGCGAAAGGGGGGGGCAACTGGGGCACCGGGGGCATGACCACCAAACTCTCCGCCGCCCGCATCGCCACCGCCAGCGGCATCCCGGTGCGGCTGGCCGATGGCCGCGATCCGGCAGTGCTGGAGGCCCTGTTGGCGGGAGCGAACGTGGGCACCCGCTTCCATCCCAGCCCCCAACCCCTGAGCGACCGCAAGGGCTGGCTGGCCCACGCCCTGCTGCCCCAGGGCAGCATCACCGTGGACCAGGGCGCCGAGCACGCATTGGTGCAGCAGGGGGCCTCGCTGCTGGCGGTGGGAGTTCAACAGGTGGAGGGCCACTTCGCCGCCCGGGATGCCGTGCGCCTGCTGGCGCTGGATGGTCGTGAGCTGGCTCGCGGCTTATCGGCCCTCAGCAGTGACGAGCTGCGCAGCGTGATGGGCCAGCGGGGGCTGGTGGTGCACCGCGATCACCTCGTACTCACCGCTGCAGCCACAGGCGGCTGATCAGCCTGGGGCCGTGCAGGGGCCCTACGATCCGGCCGAAAGCCCACGGCCCCCATGCGCTTCAGCGACCTGCTCAGCCGGCTGAGCGAAGTGCAATCCACCGATGGCCTCCAGCACCTGGCCCATCACCTCGGCAGCGATCCTGAGCTAGTCGGTGCCGGCGCCCTTGATCAGGCCGGAGCCGGCCAACTCAGCTTTCTGGAGCCAGGCAATGCCCTGGCCGCCGCCCTCGCCGCCACGGCCGCCAGTGCGGTGCTCCTGCCACAACGGGGGGATGAAGCCGCAGCCCTGCAAGAGCAGGCGAGCGCTCGGGGACTGGCCTGGATCGCCCTGGCGGATCCCCGGCTGGGCTTCGCCGAGGCCCTCGAAGCCCTCCATCCCCGCCGGCCCAAGCCTGCGGGCATCCACCCGAGTGCCGTGATCGACCCCTCCGCGGTGGTGGGCATGGGGTCCCACGTTGGAGCCCATGTGGTGATCGGCGCCGAGGTACAGATCGGCTCCAGCTGCACCCTCCATCCCCATGTGGTGATCTACGAGGACGTGCAGATCGGCGAGGGCTGCGAACTCCACGCGGGTGCGGTGCTTCACCCAGGCTCGCGCCTGGCAGCCGGCTGCGTGGTGCACTCCAACGCCGTGATCGGCAGTGAGGGGTTTGGCTTTGTGCCCACCGCCAATGGCTGGCGCAAGATGCCCCAGACCGGCCTGGTGGTGCTGGAAACCGGCGTGGAAGTGGGCTGCGGCAGCACCATCGATCGCCCCTCGGTGGGAGAAACCCGCATCGGCGCCGGCACCAAGATCGACAACCTGGTGCATGTGGGCCATGGCGTGACCACGGGCCAAGGCTGCGCCCTCGCCGCCCAGGTGGGCATCGCCGGCGGGGCAAAACTGGGCAACGGCGTGATCCTGGCCGGCCAGGTGGGGCTCGCCAACAAGGCCGTGATGGGGGATCGCTCGATCGCCTCCTCGAAATCCGGCATCCACGGCGAGGTGGCGGCGGGCGAGGTGGTGAGCGGCTACCCCGCCATCCCCAATCGGCTGTGGCTGCGCTGTTCCGCCGCCTTCAACAAACTGCCGGAGATGGCCAAGGCCCTGCGCCAGCTGGAGAAGCAGCTGAAGCCCTGAGCATCGGCCGGGATCCGCCCAAGGCCTAGCCTCGC
>CALJTZ010000148.1 GCA_937975655.1 uncultured Synechococcus sp.
GGAGATTCTCCAGTACGCGGGCCAGACGGTCAGCAAAGGGGCGGCTACGCAGCACCTGTTCCTGAGCTCGGCGCACCTTCGCTGCGGCCACCAGGCGCATGGCCTCGGTGATCTTGCGGGTGTTCTTGACCGAACTGATTCGGTCGCGGATGTCCTTGAGGTTCGCCATGGAATCGGATCTCTGGGTTAACCGTCAGGATCAGGCCGCAGCCAGCATCGACGACTTGACTTCGATGATGGCGGCCTTCAGCAGGGCTTCAGAGGCCTCACTGAGTTGCTTCTCGGTCTGCACGCTGGTGATGTACTCCGGCTTGTTGCTCTTGAGGTACTCGCGCAGCTCACGGCAGAACTGAACCACGGAATCCACGGGCACTTCGTCGATCAGGCCCTTGACGCCGGCGTACACCACAGCCACCTGCTCGGCCAGGATCAGGGGGCTGAACTGGGGCTGCTTGAGGATTTCACGCAGACGCTTACCGCGAGCCAATTGCTGCTGGGTGGCGGCATCCAGGTCGGAGGCGAACTGGGAGAAGGCGGCCAGCTCGTCGAACTGAGCCAGCTCCAGTTTCAGAGTGCCGGCGATCTTCTTGATGGCCTTGGTCTGGGCGGCACCACCCACCCGGCTCACGGAAATACCCACGTTGATGGCGGGGCGAAGGCCTGAGTTGAACAGGTCGGAGCTGAGGAACACCTGACCATCGGTGATCGAGATCACGTTGGTAGGGATGTAAGCCGACACGTCGCCGGCTTGGGTCTCGATGATCGGCAGAGCGGTCATGGAGCCCTTGCCCATGGCATCGCTCAGCTTGGCGGCACGCTCGAGCAGGCGGCTGTGGCAATAGAACACGTCGCCGGGGTAGGCCTCACGACCGGGAGGACGACGCAGCAGCAGCGACATCTGGCGGTAGGCCTGAGCCTGCTTGGTGAGGTCGTCATAGATGACGAGGGTGGCCTTGCCCTTGTACATGAAGGACTCAGCGATGGCGGCACCCGTGTAAGGAGCCAGGTACTGGAGGGCCGCCGATTCGGAGGCGTTGGCCGCCACCACGATGGTGTAGTCGAGGGCGCCCTTCTCGCGCAGCACTTCCACCACGTTGGCCACAGAAGCGGCCTTTTGGCCCACGGCCACGTACACACAGACGACGTCTTCGCCCTTCTGGTTGATGATCGTGTCGATCGCGATGGCGGTCTTGCCGGTCTGGCGGTCGCCAATGATCAGCTCGCGCTGGCCGCGGCCAATGGGAATCATCGCGTCGATCGCGGTGATGCCGGTCTGCATGGGTTCATGCACCGACTTGCGCTGAATGATGCCGGGCGCCATCGACTCGATCAGGCGCGTCTCGGTGGTGGCGATATCGCCCTTGCCATCAATGGCCTGACCCAGGGAGTTCACCACGCGGCCGAGCATGGCGTCGCCCACGGGCACCGAGGCGATCTTGCCGGTGGCCTTCACGGTGCTGCCTTCCTGGATGCCGCGGCCTTCGCCCATCAGCACCGCACCCACGTTGTCGTCCTCAAGGTTGAGGGCGATGCCTTCCGTGCCGTCTTCGAACTGCACCAGCTCACCGGCCATCACCTCTTCGAGGCCATAGACGCGGGCGATGCCGTCGCCGATCTGCAGCACGGTGCCGACATTGCTGACGGACACCGACTTGTCGTAATCAGCGATCTGCTGCTTGAGGATCGCGCTGATCTCGTCGGGGCGGATGGAAACCATGGGAGGCGTTGGTGTTGAGGACGAAGGGTGAGAACGATTGACGGGTGCGGAGCTAGCTCACCTTGGCCAGCGCCAGTCCGAGGCGACGCACCTGACCCGCAAGGCTGGCGTCAATCACCTTGGAGCCGACCTTCACGACGAAACCGCCGATCAGGGCAGGGTCCACCTTGAGGCTGATCTCCAGCTTGTCGGTACCGGCAACAGCCTGAACCTTCTTGCTGAGCTCGGCCTGCTGCTCCTCGCTGAGGGCGGCAGCGGAGGTGACGGTGGCGAGCGCAATGTTGCGCTGATCGCGATAGAGCTCAAGCATGCGCTCAAGCACGGCATCCAGAACGCCGATGCGCTGGCGATCGGCCAGCAGCTTCAGCAGATTGAGGAACGACGGGGTCACCTGATCGGCAAACAGCTTCTCGAGGGCCGCCTTCTTCGCGTCAACTTCGAGAACCGGTGAGGCCATGGCCTGACGCAGTTCCGGGGATTCAGCCCAGAGGGCTAGAACAGCCTTGGCTTGGTCGACCACCTGATCGACTTCCTGGCGGCTGTCCGCCACTTGCAGGAAGGCTTCGGCGTAGGGGGTGGTGATGGTGTTGAGCAGCGGCATCAGGCGTTCCCCAGGTTTTGGATGGACTGATTCACCAACTGGGCCTGAGCCTTGTCGTCGAGCTTGGCGGGCAGGGTGGCCAGGGCCTTCTCAATGGCCAGGCGGGCCGCTTCGCGGCGCAGCTGGTTGCTCACGCGGGCAGCTTCTGCATTGAGGTCAGCCGTTGCACCCTGCTTGAGACGGGCCATCTCCTCGATGGTGCGCATCTCACTGTCAAGACGGATGGCTTCGGCACGGGCCTTGCCATCAGCTCGGATCTGATCGGCCTTCTGCTGGGCTGCGGCCAGATCGCTCTGGGCCTGAGCCAGGGAGCTGGTGGCGACAGCTAGACGCTCCTCGGCGTCTTTGAGGTCGGCGAGGATGCCAGCGCGCCGCCGCTCCAGAATTCCACCCAGAAAATTGGGAAGGAACTTGTAGAGGGCGAAGATGACAATCGCCAGGTTGATGATGTTGGTCTCGAACAGGTCCAGGTTCAGCCCGAAACCACCGTGCGAGGCCAGGATCGAAGGGAAGTTCATTTTGCAGCCAGCAGACGGTTGACGATCAGGTCACCGAGCTTGTCGGCATCACCCTTGAGCTGACTGAGGGCCGACTCCCGCTGGGCGTCGATCTCACGCCGTGCCTGCTCCCGGGTGGCGTTGGCATCCGCCGTAGCAGCGGCCAGTGCCTCGCGGTAGAGCTTGTCGGAATCCTGCTCCGCTTCGAGAATCAGCTTCTGGGTTGCCACGCGGGCATCCTTGAGCTGTTCCTTGAGGTCCGCCTCAAGACGCTCAACCTGGGCAAGCTTCTGCTTGGCCTCGGCACGGCTGGTGGTGATGTAGCCCTCACGCTCTTCCACGACCCGACCAACGGGGCGGAAGAACAAGGCATTGAGAATGAAGGTGAGGAGCACCACCTGCACCGCCATCAGCGGCAGGGTGGCATCGAGGTCGAACAGACCTCCCTCCGTTGCACCTAGCAGTAGCCAGCTGGTCATGAGGCGGGGGTGCGGGCGGGTGATCCGGGGTAGTCCGGAGGGCCGTCAAGCGGCCAAAAAGCAGGAAGGGCTGGGGTGTGGGGAGGGGCTGACCACCAAGGGTGGTCGGCCCCCACTCACCTCCGTTCGCGATCAGCCGGCGAAGGGGTTGGCGAACAGCAGCACCAGGGCGACCACGAGGCCGTAGATGGTGAGAGCTTCCATGAAGGCCAGGGACAGCAGCAGGGTGCCGCGGATCTTGCCGTCAGCCTCGGGCTGGCGAGCGATGCCTTCAACAGCGGAACCAGCTGCGGTGCCCTGACCGATGCCGGGGCCGATGGCGCCGAGGCCAACAGCGAGACCAGCGGCCACAACAGACGCAGCGGAAGTGAGGGAATCCATGGTGGAACTAAGGATGTGGGGCGCCGGGAGAGCGCGGATTGGGACCGGGACGTTATCCCTGCGCCTGGGACATCTCAGAAGACCTGAGATGGGCCCGGATCGAGCCGGACCTGCGCGCAGAGAGTTTGCCAGACCGGGGGGACCGGCCTGGCCTGACCATCAGTGGGTCAGTGGTGCTCTTCGTGCACCGCTTCACCGATGTAGTTACCGGCGAGGGTGGCGAAGATCAGGGCCTGGATGGCGCTGGTGAACAGGCCCAGGAACATGGCCGGCAGGGGAACGAACAAGGGCACCAGGAAAGCCAGCACACCCACCACCAGTTCGTCCGCAAGGATGTTGCCGAACAGACGGAAAGACAGCGAGAGAGGCTTGGTGAAATCCTCAATGATCTTGAACGGGAGCATGATCGGGGTGGGCTCCACGTAGTACTCGAAGTACCGGAATCCCTTGCGGCTCAAACCTGCGTAGAAGTAGGAGAGCGAGACCAGCAGCGCCAGAGCGACCGTGGTGTTGATATCTGCAGTGGGAGCCCCGAGCTCACCATTGGGCAGGTGAATCAGCTTCCAGGGCACCAGAGCGCCGCCCCAGTTGCTCACAAAGATGAACAGCAGCAACGTGCCGATAAAGGGCAGCCAGTCGCGGTAAGCCTTCTCACCGATCTGCTCACGGGCAAGATCGCGGATGTAATCCCAGAGGAATTCCAGAAGATTCTGGACACCACGGGGATCCCGCTCCATCTTGCGGGTGCCCACCACCACGAGGGCCAGCAGGGCACCGATCACGACCCAGGAGCTCAGGAACACCTGGCCGTGGATCTTCAGATTCCCAAGTTGCCAGTAGAGGTGTTGACCCACCTCCAGTTCGGCTAAGGGAAGAGCAAGTGGCAAGGGAACCATCTGGCTGGAAGTTCGGTGTCGCGGGAGCGACGGTTGAGGGGAAACCGGCGAGGCCGGAACTCAGGTCTCGGAAAAGGCCTGGAGGATCAGAGCGGGCTTGTAGAGCAGGAAGCCGAGCAAAGCCGGCAACAGATCGAGCTGGGGGATTCGGGCTCCCGCCAGCACAAGCACCACGGGGACGAGCAGCTGGGTCTTGCCGACCTTCTTCGAGCCATTGCCGAGCTTGCCAACACTGCGGGCGAGAAGCCGCAGGTAGAGCACTCCGCCCAAGGCGCCCACCAGCAGGCTGGCGGCCGTATGGAGGCTGAAGACCAGGGCCGTGATGGACACCGCCAGGGCGGAGACGATCAGAGTGGCCAGGATCAGGCGCCGCTGAAGCTGCGCGTAGTCGTCGGGAGAACCCGACGACGGGGGTTCCAGAGCCGAATTGGGGCTGATGGAAGCTTCAACACCACTCTCCACCGCGATCTCAACCCCCTCGAGGGGATCGGTTTCAGGGGGGGTCAGGGGTGAGGCCTGCAAACGCGCCGAGGCTCTGAAAAGGCGCGCGGAATCTATCACGCAGCCTTGCCAGCAGGGGGGCGAAGCAGTAGAACCTGCTGCCCCTGCAATTCCCTTGCCACAGCTGCGATCCGGGCGGATTCCCAGCCCAGCGGCAGCGCGGCCAGGGGCGTTCCTGCCGGAGCCAGCTCAAGGGCCTGCATCAGGGCCAGGCCATCGGCACTCAGATCCAGGGGGGCCATGTCGGAATCGAGCAGGGCCGCACCGGGCCAGCCCCAAAGGCAGCGGTTGCGCTCCCCGGTTGCCGCCAGCAACTGGGCAGGCTCAGCCCAGTCGTGACAGGGCAAGTTCCCCTTGGAGAGGAAGAACTCGAAGTGGCTGATGTCGGGGTCGAGGTCTTCCACCAGTTGCCACTGGGCCCGGCTGGACAGCGCCTGGGCCCGCTCCAGCAACGCGCCCCGCAGCAGACGGCTGGGGTCCCACACCTTGGGATTGGAAAAGCCGGCGAACCGCAGGTCGGCAGAGTCCACAAAGGCGAACAGGCGCTCGAGGTTGTAACTGGTCTCCTGGGGATGGAGATACATGTCCGCGAAGTTCGCATCGGCGGCACAGTCGATCGCCCAGCGCTGCTCATGGTTCCGGCGCAGCCGGTTGTGCTCTGGCAGCTCCGCGAACAGTTGCCGCCCCAGCCGCAGCCCCTGCTCGCCGGTGCCCACACCCATGGCGGTGAGCGCCCTTTGGGTGCGGTGAATCTCCCAGCGCCCGCCATCGGCGTAGAGGAACAGGTGCAGCAGGCCGCCGGGTTTCAACAGAGCCGCCAGGGCCTGGAGACCGGCTTCCGGTTCACGCAGGTGGTGCAACACCCCCACCGAATTGATGTAGTCGAAGGGGCCCTCGCCCTGCAGCTCCAGCAGGCTGCGGTTCTCCAGCCGCACGCTGGCCTGGCGGCCGCCACCGGAACGGCGCAGCCGCTCGCGGGCCACCTCCAGGGTGCCGGGCGAGATGTCCACCGCCAGGATCTCAGCACCGGGATTGAGATGGGCCAGGTAATCGGTGCTTACGCCCGTGCCGCAGCCCGCATCGAGGATGCGCAGGGGCTGCCCCGCCCCAGCAGCGGCCGGCAGGCCACCCGTGCAGGCGGCATAGGCCGTGTCGACACACCAACGCCAGTTGTATCCGGGCGGGGGGCCGTCCTGGAGGGGATCACCGGGATAGGGAAAACGGTCGTAGAAGGCGCTCACCACCGGCGTGGCGGCATCGGCTGGGGCCTGGGTCATGGAGCGACGGGAGACAAGCGGCGCCAGGCCTGAAGGAGGGCCTGAACGGCCGAGCTTTTCATGGCTACCCCCGCTGGCGGCGGCCCAATCCCATCAGGCTGCAAACATTTGTTCATGGGCTGGCGGGAGGCCAGAGGGCCAGCCGTAACGTGCCTTGGCCCGGTTCGCTCTCCTCAATGACTGTGACCGCCAGCAGCGGCAGCAGCAGGGTTGCACCCCAGCGCTACGACACCCTGCCGCTTTCCAGCGTCCGTCAGGCGGAACAGCAGGATCGATTCCCCGATGGCGGCGAGCTCAGCACGCTCGTCAACTTCTTCCAAAGCGGCCAACTGCGTCTCGAGGCCGCCCGTCGCCTCTCGGCCAATGCCGAGGCGATCGTGGCCCGGGCCGCCAACCGCATCTTTGTGGGCGGCACCCCGCTCTCCTATTTGGATGCGCCCCTGACGCCGGTGAGCGCCCCTGGCGCCACCCCGCTGGCGGCCGATCAGGCCGCCTTCCAGCGCTCTGTGCAGACCTTTGCCGGTGCCGCCGGCAGCAGCAACCGCGGCAATGCGCTCACTCGGCTCCTCGAAGGTGCCGGCGGCGATGCCGACGTGCGCGTGGTGCTGCCTACGGGCTTCAATCCGATCTCGGTGGCCCGCTACGGCACCGAGCGGATGAAGAAGTCCATCCGCGACCTGGCCTGGTTCCTGCGCTACGTGGGCTACGCCGTGGTGGCGGGGGATCCCAGCATCCTCGCCGTGAACACCCGTGGCCTGCGGGACGTGCTCGAGAAGGGCTGTTCCCTGGCGGCCACCAACGTGGCCCTGCAGGAAATGCGCGCCGCCGCCGCTGAGCTGATCAAGGATCTGCCGGAAGCCCGCCAGCTGTTGATCGACAGCTTCAACGTGCTGATCAAGGAACTCGACGTTCCCACCCCCTCGGCCCGCCAGCGCCTGGGCAACCCCGAGAGCCAGGGCCTGCAACTGCCCGCCATCTACGCCCTGGGAGCCCAGGGCAAGGCCCAGCGCTTCACCATGAAGCCGGGCATGAGCGGCGGCCAGAAGGCCGAGGTGGTGCGGGCGGCTTACCGCCAGGTGTTCGAGCGCGACATCGTCAAGGGCTACAGCCAGGTGGTGTGCCCGGTGGAAGCCACCCAGGTGCGCCAGGGCGACATCTCCATGCGGGAGTTCATCCGCGCCCTGGGCCATAGCAAGGAATACCGCCAGCAGTTCTACGGCCGCTTCTCCAACAGCCGGGCTGTGGAGCTGGCCTTCCGCCACTTCCTGGGGCGCGGCCTGAGTTCCAAGGAGGAATTCACCCGCTACTTCGACATCGTGAGCGCCCAGGGCCTCAAGGGCCTGGTGGACGCGCTCATCAACACCATGGAATACGCCCAGGTGTTTGGTGAAGAAACGGTGCCCTTCCTGCGCGACCTCGGCGAAGAGGCCCAGGAGAGCGCCGGCTGGGGCAGCCACCGCAAGCTGTTCCGATTCAGCGCTCCCTTTGAAGGTGCCCCCCAGTACGTCACCCTCTATGCGAGCTATCGCCAGCCCTTTGCCGACCAGCACCCCTACGGCGGCGGCAACGATCCGCTGGGCCTGAACTACGGCGCCATCTTCCCCTCAGGCACGGCCAATGTGGCCACCCGCCCGGCCCCCTTCGGTTACGACAGCCGCCGCATCCTGGTGGGCAACGGCATGCGCCAGCCGGGCCAGATGAACAGCCCCCAGTTCCGCGCCTCCACCCCCCGCAAGGTGGGGCCGAAGGTGGTGCGGCTAGAGCAGATCGCCACCGGGGGCGCCTCCGTGCCCCGCCGCGGCGGACAGCCCAGTGTGCGCAACACCGAAGCCAGCACCCAACGGGTGATCCGCGCCGTGTATGTGCAGGTTCTCGGCAACACCGGCTATGCCGGTGAGCACAACAAAGTGGAGGAGATCAAGCTCGAAAACGGCGACATCAGCCTGCGGGAGTTCGTGCGTCAAGTGGCCCGCAGCGACGCCTTCCGCCGCCGCTACTGGAGTGGGCTCTACATCTGCAAGGCCATCGAGGTGATGCACCGTCGCCTGCTCGGCCGGCCCACCTTCGGGCGCTGGGAGATCGACGCGTACTTCGACGTGGCCGCCCGCAAGGGCTTCTACGGGGTCGTGGACGCGATGCTCAACAGCCGCGAATACAGCGAGAGCTTCGGCGAAGACACCGTTCCCTATGAGCGGTTCATCACCCCGACTGACCTGAGCACCCGCCGCGTTCCCGCCCTCAAGCGGGCCTTCAACGCTGCGGCCTATGCCGATCTCACCCCGCGTCAGCGCCCGGATGTGGCCGCAGGCAACGCGTTCCGCGATGCGGGCAGCCTCACACCCCGCAACTTGCCCGCCAAAGCCTCGGTGGTGCGCGGCAGCTGGAGTGCCACCCTCACCGGTGGCCAGACCCTCGCTCCCCAGGACGCGCTTCAGCAGGGACCAGGTTCGGTTCAGACGCCTCCCGCTCCCGAGCGGGTCTGGAGTGCCCCCCGCTGGCAACCCGGCGGTGGCCTTGTGGCCCCCCGGACCTCAGGCACCACCATCACCGCACCGGCCGCCTTCCGCAGCGCACCCTCCATTGGGGGTGGCTGGAGCGCCAGCCTGTCCACCGGCTCTGGCGCCTTCGCCGAACAACCCGGCGCCGCCATGGCCAAAGCCCTGCGAGCCGGCACCCTGCAGGGCTTCAGCAAGCGCCAGAGCCTCGGCAGCGTGCTGAAGCTGGCGATGGCAGCCAGCCCCGCCGAGCAAACCCAGGCCATTGAGGCGGTGTACCGCCAACTGCTGGGCCGTCAGCCCCTGGCCTCGGAGCGGCTGGTGGATGCCGAATCCCAGCTCCGCAATGGCGAGCTGATGGTGGCTGACTTCGTGGCCAAGGTTGCCGGCAGCGAGCTGTTCAACCGACGGCTCAATCGCATGGCACCGCTCAAGGCCGCATCCGCCGCCTACCTGGCCCTGCTCGGCCGAGCCGCCCAACCGGAAGAAACCAGCCGCTTCCTGGCCACCCGCTCCAACGAAGGCCAGCGGGCCGCCCTCGAGGCCATTCTCAATGGGCAGGAGTATGCCGAGAGCTTTGGCCGGGACACCGTGCCCCACCTCAGGGGTATGGCCACCAGCGATGGCATTCCACTCACCACCGTGAACCGCACCGCAGCCCTCTACGGCGGAAACGCCGCCCTGATCCCCCCCAATCGCGGCGCCATCTGAGCAGCCCCCCTGCCGGCATGGGCAGCCAAAACCCCTGGCCTAACGGCCAGGGGTTTTTATTTGCAACAGCTAGACACAAAGAATCGATCGCTTCGAGCTTGCTCCAGCACGGAATCAAGCCACCAGATTGTTGACAACTGAGACGACTCCCGCGTATTCACAACGCAGCCCAAAGCCTTTGCCAGCAAAGGGGTTTACCGATTCCGAACGCCGTGAAGAACTGTTACCGGGCCAGGGAAGCTCGCGGGGCGCTGCCACAGAATGACTCGGCGATCAGCACTGCTGTCGCCTCCTTCAGTCGCCCGTCCAAGCAGGCCACCTGGCAGCAGGTGATCCGCGTGGCAGGCCGGCCCCGCCGCAGTCACCTGCTCAACGGACCACTGAGGGTGTCCCCCCCTTACCCACCGGATATCGGTCACCATTCTGGCGACCGCTTGTTTCGAGGCAGAACTGCATGAGCATCGTCTCCAACTCGATCATCAACGCGGACGCCGAAGCCCGCTACCTGAGCCCTGGCGAACTCGACCAGATCAAGGCTTTCGTCAGTGGCGGTCAGCGTCGTCTGCGTGTCGCCCAGGTTCTGAGCGAGAGCCGTGAGCGCATCGTCAAGACCGCTGGCGGCGCTCTCTTCCAGAAGCGCCCCGACGTCATCTCCCCCGGCGGCAACGCCTACGGCGAGGAAATGACCGCGTCCTGCCTGCGCGACATGGACTACTACCTGCGCCTGGTGACCTACGGAATCATCGCGGGTGATGTAACCCCGATCGAGGAAATCGGCATCATCGGTGCCAAGGAGATGTACCGCTCCCTGGGTACTCCCCTCGAAGCCATGGCCGAAGCCGTGCGCGAGATGAAGAACGCCGCCACAGGCCTGCTCACCGGCGCTGACGCCGAAGAGGCTGGCTTCTACTTCGACTACGTCGTCGGCGCCCTCTCCTGAGGTTGCTTCCTCTCTAACCAACGCCTCTTCGATCAGGTTCCATGCAAGACGCCATCACCAACGTCATCAATCAGGCCGACGTTCAAGGCCTGTATCTGGACAGCTCCTCCATGGGCCGTCTGGAGCAGTACTTCGCCAGCGGTGAGCTGCGCGTGCGTGCCGCCGCCACCATCAGCGCCAACGCCTCCGCGATCATCAAGGAAGCTGTGGCCAAGGCGCTGCTGTACTCGGACATCACCCGTCCGGGCGGCAACATGTACACCACCCGTCGCTATGCCGCTTGCATCCGCGACCTGGACTACTACCTGCGCTACGCCACCTACGCCATGCTGGCCGGTGACACCTCGATCCTCGACGAGCGTGTGCTGAATGGCCTCAAGGAGACCTACAACTCCCTGGGCGTGCCCATCGGTGCCACCGTGCAGTCGATCCAGGCCATGAAGGAAGCCACCGCCTCCCTCGTGGGTCCGGATGCTGGCCGCGAAATGGGCGTGTATTTCGACTACATCAGCTCCGGCCTGGGTAACTGATCCCTGCCACTGGCACACCCTGCGGATCACTCCCATGCGCCTGTTCAAAGTCACGGCCTGCATCCCCTGCCCTGAGAAAACCCGTTCTCAGCGCGAGCTGCAGAACACCTTCTTCACCAAGTGGGTGCCTTTCGAAAGCTGGTTTGCTGAGCAGCAGCGAATCATGAAGCAGGGCGGCAAGATCCTGAAGGTTGAACTGGTTACCGGTCGCCGTCAGGTGAACGTCGGCAACTGACGCTTCCAACACGGGTCCCGCCGTCACTGAGATTGCCGTCTCTCCATTGATCAGCCCGGCTTCGGCCGGGCTTTTTTGTTGCTCATGCCCAGAACTGGCGCCCAGCCATTGGCGGGTGGCCAGCAAATACGAGACACTCAGGCCTTCAACCGCCCATACCCTTGGCCAAAGCCACTGCCCAGACCCGGGGTTTTCTGCCCCTGCCCTTTGCCCAGTGGCCGGCGGAAGCACGCCTACTGCTCGGCATGGTGGCGCTCTGGTGTCTGTTGGGCCTGGTGGTACTGGGCTCCGCCAGCTGGTGGGTGGCCGCCCGGGAGATGGGCGATCCCAGTTATTACCTCAAGCGTCAGGCCATCTGGCTGGTGGCCAGCTGGGGCCTCCTCTATCTCGGTCTGCGCATCAACCTGCGCCGTTGGTTGC
>CALJTZ010000149.1 GCA_937975655.1 uncultured Synechococcus sp.
TGACCAATGTGCAGATCATGGTGCCGTTTGTCCGCACCTTGGGGCAAGCCGAAAAGGTCACGAAACTGCTGGCGACCCAAGGCCTGCGTCGCGGCGAAGATGACCTCAAACTGATCATGATGTGCGAGGTGCCCAGCAATGCCATTTTGGCCGAGCGGTTCCTCGAATTCTTTGATGGCTTCTCGATCGGCTCCAACGACCTCACCCAGCTCACCCTGGGACTGGATCGCGACTCCGCTCTGGTGGCCCAGCTGTTCGATGAACGCCACGCCACCGTGAAGGAGATGATCCGGATGGCGATTCACACTGCCAGGCGCTGCGGGCGCAAGATCGGCATCTGCGGCCAGGCCCCCAGCGATCACCCCGAATTCGCCGAATTCCTGGTGCGCGAGGGCATTGATTCCATCAGCCTCAACCCAGATGCAGTGATTCAGACCCGGATCGCCGTGGCGGCTATGGAGCAGGCGCTGGGGTGATCGCCAGGGCGTAGCGCTCCCCTGGCACCGGATCGATCAAACGGGTGGGCCCGCCCTCCACCAGCTCCTGGGCTTCGAGCGGACTGCCCTCCTGCCACAGCAGCTTGGTGAGCAGCCCCGTGAAGGCCACATCCCCCCCGGCCGTGCTGGCCAGCACGGTGCGGGGGGAGAAGCGCGAGAGCAGCTGGGGCAGCACCCCGCGGCCCTTCACGAAGGCACCGGCAACCGGTAGGCCGAGATCCACCACCGGCGTGATCACCGCATCGAGCGGTTGGGCCTGCAGATCGGCAGGCAGGAAACCGTGGGGTTCCAGATAGAGGCGGCCGCCGGGGTGCTGCAACAGGTAACCGTTCTCCACCTGGGGCACCGGAGCACCGGCCGTGGCGGTGATCTCCAGCTCACCCACCTGGTGCTGCTGCCCCGGACGCAGGGCCGTGACCACACGGAAACCCAACTCGCGCACCTTGGCGGCCGCGGGGGTGGAGGCCACCACCGGCAGATCCTTAGGGAGCAACGCCAGGGTGGCGGGGTGGGTGTGATCGGGCAGCCCCTGGGTGAGCAGCAGCAGATCCAGCTGCTCCGGCACGGGCCAGGGGCGCGGCAAGTCCCCCTGGAAGAACCAGGGCCCTGGCGGGAAGCTGAGGCTACCGGTGAGCCAGGGGTCCAGCAGCACCCGCAGGCCGTCGAACTCCAGCAGCCAGCCATTGGCACCGAAATAGGTGGCGTGCAGGGCCATGGCAGCCGATTCGGGGGACAGGGGCCGGACCCTAGGCCCCCTGCAACCGAAGTGCCGCCTGGGGCTCCTGGCGCAGCAACTGCCAGAGCATCACCCCATGGGCAGCGCTGCGCACCACGCACAACACGGCCAAACCAACGCACAGGGGGCAGTGGGTGATCGACATGCCACAGGGGCCCTGAATGAGCCCACCCTGGCAGCCCCAACCGGGGGCAGGGTGGACTCGCCATCCTTCGACATTGGCGCCCTGCTCTTGCGGTGCTGAAATACAGACCAGGGCAAGGGAGAGGCGGGGTGCTGCGGCTGAACGAACTGAAGCTGCCCCTCGAGCACGGCGAGGCCGACCTCACGGCCAGCATCTGCCGACGCCTGAAGCTGGCACCGGAGGCCCTGCTCAGCCAGCGGGTGGTGAAGCGCAGTGTGGATGCCCGCAAGAAGGCCCACATCCAGCTCACCTACAGCGTGGAGATCGAGCTGGAGCCTGCCCTGGAGCAGAAGCTGTTGCAACGCTTCCGCAAGGATCCCCACCTACAGCCAGCGCCCAACACCAGCTATCAGTTCGTGGCCAGGGCCCCTGCCGGCATCGCCCACGGCGCCATCCCGCGGCCGGTGGTGATCGGCGCTGGCCCCTGCGGCTATTTCTGCGCCCTGGTGCTGGCCCAGATGGGCTACCGCCCCCTGCTGCTGGAGCGGGGCAAACCCGTGAAGGAACGCAGTGCGGACACCTTCGGCTTCTGGAAAGGCCAGACGCCGTTCAACCCGGAATCCAACGCCCAATTCGGGGAAGGCGGCGCCGGCACCTTCTCCGACGGCAAGCTCTATAGCCAGGTGCGTGATCCCAACCACTACGGCCGCAAGGTGTTGGAGGAATTCGTGGCCGCCGGCGCCAACCCGGAGATTCTGGTGCTGCATCGGCCCCACATCGGCACCTTCAAGCTGGCCACCGTGGTGCGCGGCCTGCGGGCCCAGATTGAGCAGTTGGGGGGTGAGATCCGCTTTGAGAGCCGGGTGGATCAGATCCGCATCGAGGAGGTGAACGGCCAGCGCCGGGTGCGCGGGGTGCAGCTCGGCGATGGCAGCCTGATCGCCGCGGATCACGTGGTGGTGGCCGTGGGCCACAGCGCCCGTGACACCTTCACCATGCTCCGTGCCAACGGCGTGGCGATGGAGGCCAAGCCCTTCTCGGTGGGCTTTCGGATCGAACATCCCCAACCGCTGATCGATCAGGCCCGCTGGGGCAACTTCGCGGGCCATCCCCTCCTGGGGGCCGCTGAATACAAGCTCGTGCACCACGCCAGCAACGGCCGCTGTGTGTACAGCTTCTGCATGTGCCCGGGCGGCCTGGTGGTGGGCGCCACCTCCGAGGAGGGGCGGGTGGTGACCAACGGCATGAGCCAGCACTCCCGCAACGAGCGCAATGCCAACAGCGGCATCGTGGTGAACATCGAGCCGGAGGATGTGGCCCCCTATGGCAATGGGGCGGGCGATCCCCTGGCGGGGGTTGCTTTCCAACGCCACTGGGAGAGCCAGGCCTTTGAACTGGGCGGCCGCAGCTATGCGGCCCCGGGCCAGCGCTTAGGTGATTTCCTCGCTGGAGAAGCCAGCCAGAGCCTGGGCGAGGTGGCACCCTCCTACGCACCCGGGGTGCAGCTCGCCAACCTGGAGGGCTGCCTGCCGGACTACGTGATCGAGGCCATGCGCGAAGCGCTGCCGGCCTTCGCCACAAAAATCCCTGGTTACGCCATGGACGACGCCATGCTCACCGGGGTGGAAACGCGAACCTCATCGCCCGTTCGCCTACCGCGCCACACCAGCCTGGAGAGTGTGAACACCCAGGGCCTCTATCCCGCTGGAGAAGGAGCCGGCTATGCCGGCGGCATTCTCTCGGCGAGCATTGATGGCATCCGCGTGGCCGAAGCCGTGGCGCTCAATCTTCGTCTTCAGCACCTAGGGGAGCCAGGCGAATCTGCTTGCGACCGAGCTTGATTTCGAATTCGTCGCCGGGCTTGAGGTCGAGCATCGCCGTGTAGGCCTTGCCCACCATCAGGTTGCCGTTGAACTGCACCTTGGTGCTGAAGCTCAGCTTGCGACCACCCTTACCAACTTTGGAGGGTCCGCCGCCGAACTCCACACCCTTGGCATTGAGCAGGGCTTCGTAAAAAGCCGTGAAGTTCAGACGCTCAGTGCCGTCCTTCTTGGTGGAGACATAGCCGCAGGCACGGACGATGTCTGACTTGCTGGCATCGCCAAGATCTTTGACCTTGGCGAGCAAATCGGCTCCGATGAGCATCTGGTGAACACTTATGCAACATCTGCATTGTTTCACCCCGAGGGGCCATCGGCAAGCGCCTCGGGGTGAAACAACCCAAGAACGACTTCTGTATCGCCGCCGCGGGGTTGAACCCGCCAGCATTGCCCCCAGCAGCTAACAGAGCGGAGCAATGGGCGGCACCGTGATCTGGTTCCGGCGCGACCTGCGGCTGGCGGACCACGCGGTGGTGGAACGGGCCTGCCAACTGGGGCCCGTGCTGCCCCTGTTCGTTCTCGACAACGACCTGCTGTTTCATCCGGAAACCGCCGTGGCCCGCGTGGCCTTTCTGCTGGACAGCCTGAGGGCCCTCGATGCCGAGCTGCGCCGCAAGGGTGGCCGCCTGTTGGTGCGCCGCGGCGAACCGGCCCAGGTGCTGCTGCAGCTGGTGCAGGCCAGTGGCGCCGACCGGGTGATGGCCCACACCGACGCGGAGCGGATCGTGGGCCGGGTTCGCGATCACCGGGTGAACCAGCTGCTGGCACGCCATCGCATCCCGATCAGCTGGATCGAACCGGCGGGGGCCACGGGCCAACTGCTCAGCTATGGCGATTGGCGGCGCCACTGGCACGGGGCCATGGCCGCCCCCCTCGCCAGCGAGCCCCAGCGGGTGGACGTACCGCCGCCGAGCCCGGCCCTGGCCGACCAGCCCGTGCCCCCACTGGCAGAACTGGGGCTCCTCAGCGATGGCAAGCCCCTGCCCCCAGCCGGCAGCGCAGCGGCCAGCCACTGGCTCGATCAGTTCTGCGAGGGCCCTGCGGCCCGCAGTTACTTCTGGGAACTCAGCTATCCAGCGGCGAAGGTCACCTCGGGGCTCAGTCCGTATCTGAAATTTGGCGTGATCTCGCCACGGCAATGCCTGCGGCGCCTGGCACCCCTCGGGGGCCACAGCGACCGGCGGCTGCAGCGCAGCGCCGTGCAACTGGCCAGCCGATTGCGCTGGGCCGCCGCCATCAGCCAGCGCTTTCGCTACCTGCCCCAACTGGAACTGCAGTCGCTGTGGACCCCTTTCGACCAAGAGCCCTGGCCCTTCGATGAGGAGCTCTACGCCGCCTGGCGGGAGGGCCGCACCGGCTTCCCGATCGTGGATGCCGCCGCCCGTTGCCTGGCCGCTGAAGGGGGGTGGCGGGAACTCAACTTCCGCAGCCGTGCCATCTATGCCAGCTTCCTCGCCAACCTCTGCGGCATGGACTGGCGCTACGGGGCCCTGCATTTCATGCGCCACCTGATCGACGGCGGCCTGGTCACACCGGGCAGCGGAGACCAGACCATGGCGCTGCGCGGGCACTTAGATCGGAAGAGCACACGTCTGAACT
>CALJTZ010000150.1 GCA_937975655.1 uncultured Synechococcus sp.
CCAGGCACAAGGCACGGCTGGTGCAGGAGCACGCCGAGTTGCTGGCGGGTAAACGGCTGCACGTGCTCGACATCCCGGACGACTATCGCTTCATGGACGCCGAACTCGTTGAACTGTTGCAGCAAGCCGTGCCGCCGCTGCTTGATTTACGCTGACGGCATGCACCCGACTTTTTCCCCGCAGCGCCGCGCGCTGCTGTTCGCTGCCCACGCCGGTCGGCAGTTCATTGTCCGGCAGGCGCAGGCGATAGGGTTCGCGCCGCTGCTCGCACAGGATGATCCAGGCGGCGAGCTGTGACAGCCGCGCTTCGATATCGAGGCCGTGGAGCTGCGCGACGGTGGTGACCGCTACGGCGGCAAGGGCGTGCGCACCGCCGTGAGCAACGTCAACGGCGTGATCGCCGATGCACTGCGCGGCACCGATGTGGTGCGCGGTGAGCTCTTCGGTGACGCGGCGGTGCAGGGCCCCTGGGTCGACATCCAGCAGCGCCTGCACCAGCGCATTCAGGAAGCCGTGGCCGCCGGCAGTCCGGTGATCGTGGATGCCACCCATGCCCGCCGCGCCTGGCGGCTCGCCCTCACCCAGGCCCTGCCGTTGCCGGCGCCGGTGGAGTGGATCGGTTGGTGGCTCTACACCGATTTGCCCACCTCCCTGGCCTGGAACGCGACGCGCCAGCGGCCCGTGCCGGTGCCGGTGATCCAGGAGATGGCGGCCGCTCTGGCGGATCCCCACTTCGGGCCGTCGCGGGCGGAGGGGTTTGCGGCACTCTGCGCCGTGGTGCCCAGCCATCACGAGGAGCTCACGCCGGTGCTCCAGGCGGAGCTGGCCGGTCTGGACCGGCGCATCCGCTCAGCCACCAACCGCGAGCGCAAGCTGCAGCGCCACGGTTACTCGCGGCTGCTGGATCTCGAGCGCCTGCTCTACCTGATCAAGCTGCTGAGCACCTGGCCCGATCTGGCCGCCACCGATCCCGCCAGCGCCGAGGAGTTGGAGGCGATCCTTTCGCCCCTGCCCGAGGGCGACCTGGCTGATCGGGCCGCCGCTTTTCTGGGCCGGCTGCATGGCGCCTGCTATGCCGATACCCGCGCAATCCGCGCGGATCTGGCCTGGCTGGAGGCCAACGGCTTCTGCTCCCCTGCCCCGGTGGGGTCGCCGATCCAGCTGGCGCCCGCGCCGCCGGGGCCGATGCGCGGTGGCCTGCCGCCGATGGGCGATGGTCCGGTGTTTCTGCGGGTGATGACGCTGCTGCGCCACCTGCTGCAGGTGCCCTTTGATCGGCCCGCGGAGCGCGGTGCCAACCTCCACCAGCACCTGATCAGCGCCACCGAATCCATCCCCGGCGCCTACCTGCCGGGTGAAACGGCGACGCTGCGGAAGGACCTGGAAAAGATCCTCACCCCCTACGGCTTCCGCCACCGCAACGACAACGTGCGCCACGGCTACTGCCTCGGCACCGCCGTGCTCTCGCCGCCGCGGCTGCGGGAGCTGCACCACGTGGTGCGCCAGGCCGCCGGCCGCCTGGCCGATCCCTCCGCCCAGGATCTGCTGGCCGAACTGGATGAGCGGCTGGGCTGGGCGGGCATCAGCGCCGATGGCCTGCCGCCGGTGCGCAGCTACGCCCGCCATTCCGTGGTCGACACCGCCCTGGTGCGACGGGATTCGCTGGCCGCCCCGCGCCGGGCCGAGGCGATCGAAGCGGCGATCGTGGAGCACCGCCGCGTGCTGCTGCAGCGCTACCCCGGTGTGGGCAGCTTTGCTGATAGCCCTGATGGCGAGCTGCGGGTGTGGCCGCTGCAGCTGATATTCCACAACGTGGGTTGGTATCTGCTCTTTGAAGACGACCACATCGGCCAGGAGCAGGGGCTGATCCGCAGTGAACGGCTCGATCGCCTGGCCCTGCGCAGCAGCCACGGCGACCTGCGCCGCAGCTCCGACGAACACGCCGCCGCGATTACCCGATTGGAGCGGCTGCTGCACCACAGCGGCGGGATTTACTTCGGCAGCGATCTGGAGCAACAGCTGGCGGTGGCCAGCCCATCGGCCCAGCGCCGCAGCCAGGCCCTCGTCACCCTGCGGTTTTGCTGCGCTCCGTGGGCGTTTGCTTTCATCCGCGAGGGGCTGCAGCGCTACCCGATCGAGCACACCCGTTTCTCCAAGCCGCTGCCGGGCGATACCTGGTGGCACCACCCCAAGGCGCCGCACGTGCTGGAGCCCGGCCCCGCAGATGCCAGTCACCCCTACCCGGTGGAGCTGGACCTGCCCCCCTGGACCGTGGCCGCCGACATCGACCTGCGCAGCTGGCTGTTCGCCTTTGGCGGTGGCATCCGCATCGAGAGCCCAGACGTGCTGCGGCAGGAGCTTCTTGATCGCTGCCGGGAGGCGCTGGAGGCGAATGGCGAGCAGGGCACCGCAGCCACACCCCCAAGGGCCGCGGTGACAGACGGCTTTGTGAATCGGCTCCGCAGGGCATAGCTCCTGCACCGCAGACCCCGATCCATGCGTATCGGGCATGGCTATTGCGAAGCCTGAGAATCTCCGCTTGCTGCAGATAGCTTCATCTATGCCTCAGTGAACCGCTGAGCAGCATCAGTCATCCCTGGTTCTGTCCTCAGTGGGTTTGCCGGCATCGACCTGCCACGCTCCCCATGAAAAAGTTTGAGTACAAGCACATCAGGCTTGACTACAAAGGCAGAGGGATCACCCAGGAAATCAATCTGCTGGATATTGACGGCCAGCGGGTGAAGGGATGGGGAAGCTCCAGCAACGTCCCGACCCTGCCTGAGATGTTCGCCGCCCTTGGCCAAGACGGTTGGGAGCTCGTCAGTCACGTCGTCAATCAGGACAATACGCCCAATGGCGTGACGTTTCACTACTACAACTTCAAGCGCGAAATCGTGTAGCCATGGGTGATCCGGTCAAGCGACCCGACAGCTTTGAAAAGCTCCTCAAGGAGGGGTCTGAGCGCTCGCGGGCCCAGGATGCCAAGCAGGCATCCGGCGGGTTGGCTCTGTGGCTCGTGATTTCCTTGCTTGTGTCGCTGGTCTTTCCGCTGTTTTGGCTTGTGTTTGCGGCGTTGCTTCTCGCGGCCTTGGTGTACGGGGCGAGGGAGTGGATGGGCTGAGAGTGGCCGCTCTTATGACATCTCCTCGGGGCCGAGTTGTTGGCTGAGTGCCTCCACGTAGGCGTTTTGGGTTTCATGCATCCAGCTCGCCATCTCGGGCCAGAGCTGCTCGTCGCGCATGTCGCCACGGCGTTCCTTCCAGAAAAAATGGCCATGGGCACCCCCCTCTCTGACGGGTGCATCCAGGGCACGTTGCTGATGTTGCCGGCCTTCCAGGAATTCATCACCATGCGCGGGTTCAGGCTGCACGCCTGCACCCAGCGCAAGAACAACTCGGGATCGGGGATTGGTCCATAAAAACCGCCCACGTCGTGCCCGATGTTGAACATGCCCGACAGGCTCATTTGCAAGCCGGTGCGGATGTTCCACTTCAGGCTGGCCCAGCTGGTGGTGTTGTCGCCCGACCAGGTCTGGGCATAACGTTGCAAGCCCGGTGGGCCGGCGCGGGTGATGGTGAAGACCAGGTCGTCCTGCCCCGTTTCGCGGGCATGGGCTTGCTGCGATTCGAAGGTGGCACGCGTCATCAGCAGACCGTGCAAAGGGCGGCTTCTGTGCATGGGCAGGGTCTGGCCCAGGCCCGCACTGAAGGCGTCTTCGGCCTGGATGGCGTATTCGTTGTTGTCGTTCCAGCCCACGTCGATGCC
>CALJTZ010000151.1 GCA_937975655.1 uncultured Synechococcus sp.
CAGCAGGCTCACCGTGTCCGCCGGGTTCACCAGCAGCTTCAAGTAAGCGAGCACATCCTTGATCTCGCGCCGGTCGTAGAAGCGCAGGCCCCCCACCACGATGTAGGGGATGCCCCAGCGCACCAGTGATTCCTCCATGGCGCGGGATTGGGCATTGGTGCGATACAGCACCGCCATATCGCCCCAGCGCAGTTCCGGGTGGGCGGCATCGAGCATGCGCATGCGGTGCACCACCGCCTCCGCCTCGGCGATCTCGTCGTCGCAGCGGGTGAGGGTGATCAGCTCCCCTTCGCCGCGGGTGGGCCTGAGCACCTTGTCGATGCGCTCGCTGTTGTTGGCGATCAGGGCATTGGCCGCCTCCAGGATCGTGGCGGTGGAGCGGTAGTTCTCCTCCAGCTTCACCATCGTGCGGGTGGCGTCATCGGCCGCCCCATCGCCGAAGTCGTCCTGGAAGCCCATCAGGATCGTGAAATCGGCGGCGCGGAAGCTGTAGATGCTCTGGTCGGCATCGCCCACCACGAACACCGAACGGCCCTCCCAGTTGTCGTACACCTCCGGATCCTGGCCATCGGTCACCAGCAGCTTGATCAGGTCGTACTGGGTGCGGTTGGTGTCCTGATACTCATCCACCAGCACATGGCGGAAGCGCCGGTGCCAGTAGCCCCGCACCTGCTCGTTCTGGCGCAGCAGCTGCACCGGCAAGAGCAGCAGATCATCGAAATCCAGGGCGTTGTTGGCCGCCAGGGCCCGGCGGTAACGCCGGTAGGTTTCGGCCATCAACTTGCCCCGCTGGCCGCCGGCATCGGCCTCCAGCTGCTCAGGCATCCAGCCCTGGTTCTTGGCACTGCTGATGGCCCAGCGCACCTTCTTGGGTTCGAACCGCTTGGGATCGAGGCCCAGCTCCTGGGTCACAATCTCCTTCACCAGGCTCTGGGTGTCGCCCTCGTCGTAGATCGAGAACTGGCGCGTCCAGCTCAGCCCCTCCGGATCCTTGAACTTGTCGATGTCGAAGCGCAGCAGCCGCGCAAACAGGGCGTGAAAAGTGCCGATCCAGAGGTCCTTGATCACCTCCCGGTAGATGCGGCTACGCAGCTGACGCTGCTCCACCGGCGGCAGGGTGCTCCAGGGCTGGCCGAACTGGCTCTGGGCGAGTTTCTGGGCCAGCAAGAGCTCGAGGCGCTCCTTCATCTCCCGGGCGGCCTTGTTGGTGAAGGTCACGGCCAGCAGCTCGGCCGGATCCACGCCGTGGTGGCCGATCAGGTGGGCAATGCGATGGGTGAGGGCCCGGGTTTTGCCGCTGCCGGCACCGGCCACCACCAGCAGTG
>CALJTZ010000152.1 GCA_937975655.1 uncultured Synechococcus sp.
ATCTTTCTCGCCGGCGGCCGTGTTCACGTATTCCCGCCAGCGCGTGCCCAGGCCGTCGGTCGTATCCCAGCGCATGAACCCGGCCGGGCTCCAACCGGAGGTCCACGCCGTCGAGCACCCGGATGCGACCTGACTCTACAGCCAGTTCCAGCTGCAGGTCGCGGATCTCGTCGGGGGAGAGGGCCATGGCGGCGGCTTCAGAGGCTCCCGTTCACGATGGCCCCGCCGACGTGGATTCGGCATCGGCCTTGGGCCGCTGCACCACCACGCTCACCAGTTGGGCCAGCAGCAGCACCCCCCAGATCTCCGTGAGCCAGGCCAGATGGTTCCAGGGATGGCGGATGCCCTGGACGAACCAGAGGCCGCTGTTCACGGCGGCGAAGATTCCCCCGTGCAGCACCACATTCACGATGCGCTCAAAGTGGCGGTAGGTGGGGTCCTCGGGGTTGGCGGGCCCGTACCAGCGGATCGGCATGAGGGGAGAAGCCGCAGGGCGCGGCGGGGGGTGTCTTGATTGTGACGGCCCTGCTTCAGCCGGGGCCTGAAGGGCCCAGTTGACGGCTGGGCCCCCGATGTGGGCACAATGTCAGGGCAGGCACAGGCGCTTGTAGCTCAGCGGATTAGAGCATCTGACTACGGATCAGAGGGTCGGGAGTTCGAATCTCTCCAGGCGCGCCTGACACCAAAGCCGTCCTCCGGGGCGGTTTTTTGTGCTTGTAGGCCCAGGCGTGGCTGTTGTCGGTTTCTTACGATCGATTTATCTTGCTCGGGTTTCATGGCGGCTTCCAGCGGTGCAGCGATCAACACCTCCCTGGCCAGCGGTGATCCCGCCATTGCGGCCCTGATCAATAAGGAGCTGGATCGCCAGGAAACGCACCTGGAGCTGATCGCTTCCGAAAACTTCGCCTCCCGGGCCGTGATGGAGGCCCAGGGCTCGGTGCTCACCAACAAGTACGCCGAGGGGCTGCCGGCCAAGCGCTACTACGGCGGCTGTGAGCACGTGGACGCCATCGAGGAGCTGGCGATTGAGCGGGCCAAGCAGTTGTTTGGTGCCGCCTGGGCCAACGTGCAGCCCCACAGTGGTGCCCAGGCCAACTTCGCGGT
>CALJTZ010000153.1 GCA_937975655.1 uncultured Synechococcus sp.
ATCAGCTTCAGTGCCTGCCGCACCGCTCTGGGTGATGCCGAGAGCGAGCTTGGCTTTGCCGGCCTGGCACTGCAGGCAGGAGCCCGCAGTGCCGTTGGCACCCTCTGGTATGTCGACGATGTGGCCACCTCGGCCTACTTCGTGCAGCTGTACCGCTACCTCGATGCTGGCGTTCCCAAGGCGGAAGCCTTGCAGCTCACGCGACAGGCGTTTGCCCGTGGGCTCGTGCGTCTGCAGGGTGATCAGATGGTCGGCCCCGATGGCGCCGTGCTCTCTACAGGGCTGACCACGGCCCAGCAGCGTCGTGCGGCAGGCGGCCTCAGCAATCCCTATTTCTGGGCGGGCATCGAGTTGCTCGGCTCCCCCTGGTAACAACGCAGGACACCGAGGCTGTCCGCTAGGGGTGAGCTGAGTGTGTGCCTGAATGGGGGCTGATCTGTGCTTGCCGACCCAGTAGCCAAGGCTGCGCTGCTTCGACATCCTGGAAGGGTCCGCCACAAGCTCCTGCCATGGTCATTGATTCAGCCTCCGGTTTGTTGCTGACCCTGGTGATGGGGCATTGTCTGGGCGATTTTGCCTTTCAGAGCGATCGCATGGCCGTGGAGAAGTGCGCCGGGTGCGATCAGACCCTCCCTTGGTATTGGTGGTTAGGTGCTCACGCTGGCATTCATGGATTTCTGGTGACGGTGATCACCGGACTGCCCTGGTTGGGTTTGCTGGAGTGGATGGTGCATGCACTGATCGATTTCTGCAAGTGCCGGCACCGCTATGGGCTTGCCATGGATCAGTTCCTACATCTGCTGTGCAAGGTGGTCTGGGTTGCAATTGCAACACAGGTGCTTGGTCTGCGTCTGATTTGATGGGGTTATGGATAGTTCTGTAGACGACCCTTAAACAACGGTCCAATCCTTCGTGTCAATGGGTGCTCTTCTGATCCAGAGTGCTGGCGCCAAGTTGTGCAGCGTGAGGTTGGGTGCTCATTCCTGTAAGTAAGTGCTCTGCCGCAGGCTGGTCTCGAGGTGATCCATCAATCGGCGTGCTTCGCTGATGTGCAGAGTGCCCTGCTGGATCGCGGTCTCGCTGGCCATGCGCAGACGTTCCAACAACAGGTCTGGGTCATGCTCCATGGCTTTCAGCACGTCAGCATTGGTGTTGCCACGCACCACATGGTCCACCTGGTAGCCGCCTCCCGGTGCCAGTCGGATGTGCACGGCATTGGTGCTCCCGAAGAGGTTGTGCAGATTGCCCATCACTTCTTGGTAGGCACCACCGAGAAACATGCCGATCAGGTAAGGCTGCTTCCCTTGCAAGTCATGCAGTTCCAGCAGGGGTTTGGCCTGTCCCTCACCGATGAAACGCGCCAGTTTGCCGTCGGAATCGCAGGTGAGGTCTGCAAAATGACCGAGTCGGGTGGGTTGTTCGTTGAGCCGGTGGATCGGCATCAGCGGGAAGAGCTGCTCAATCGCCCAGGTGTCAGGGGCTGAACGGAACACCGAGAGGTTGGCGTAATAGATCCCCGCCAAGGCCGCGCGGAGGCTGCGGAGGTCCTCAGGTATCGCTGACTGGGGTGGCAGTCGTTCAACGATCGCCTCGGCACAGGCCCACGTGAGTTGCTCGGCCATGGCGCGCTCGGGCAAGCTCAGATATCCCAGGCGGAAGGCATCTAGAGCATCCTCCTTGAATTTGATGGCGTCGTTCCAAGCCTCCTGTAACCGTGAAAGATCGCTGGCTTCTCCGGATCCAAAAGCCACGATGGCCTGGAGCGTGTCGCGAAGGTTGCGAACCGTGAGCGGCTCTCCTGTCTGGGGGGGAGGTGTGGCCCCGGGCATGGAGGCCTGGCCCAGGACGTTGAACACCAGCACCGAGAAATGACTGGCGATGGCACGTCCGCTCTCGCTGACGAGAGTGGGTACGGCAACGGCGTGAGGTTCGCAGCATTCCTGCACAGTGGCCACCACGTCGTTGGCATAGTTCTGAAGTGAATAGTTGGTGGAGGCAGCTGTGGCTGTGCGGCTCCCGTCATAGTCCACACCCAGGCCTCCACCTACATCCAGGTAGCCCATGGGGGCACCGAGTTTTGTGAGTTCCACGTAGATCTGTCCGGCTTCCTGCAGGGCGTCCTTCAGTACGGCGATGTCGTTGATCTGACTGCCGACATGGAAGTGCAGCAGGCGCAGATCCTCGAGAAGCCCGGCTTCTCTCAAGGCCTCGACGGTGTTCAGTACATCGGGGATCGCTAAGCCGAACTTGGCTTTTTCTCCGACCGAGCTGCCCCAGCGGCCTGTGCTGCGGCTGGAGAGTTTGGCCCGGATCCCGATAAACGGGGCAGCTCCCAGTTCTTTGCTCGCATGGATGATCCGCTCCACCTCGTCGGGCTGTTCGATCACGACTACCGGTTGGCGCCCGAGCCGGCGGGCCAGGATCGCGGTCTCGATGTAGCGCCGGTCCTTGTAGCCGTTGCAGATCAGCAGTGCCTCAGGGTCATCAATCAACGACAGCGCGATCAACAATTCCGCCTTGCTGCCAGCCTCCAGGCCGAAATGCCAGCGCTCACCGCAGGTCACCAGCTCCTCCACCACGTGCCGCTGCTGGTTGCATTTCACAGGGAACACGCCCTGGTAGCGCCCTGCGTAGCTGTAGTGAGCAATGGCCCGCTCGAACGCGGCATGCAGGCGCTCAAGCCGGTCCTGAAGGATGTCGTCGAAGCGGATCAACAGTGGCAGGGATAGGTTCCGTCCCTGCAGGCCCTGCACTAGATCGATCAGATCGAGGCTTCCACCGCGCTCTCCCTGGGGTTGCACGCTGATGTGCCCGCGTGTGTTCACAGAGAAGTAAGGCTCGCCCCAGCGGCTGATCCCATACAGCGCGGCGCTGTCCTGCACGCTCCAGCCAGCGGGATTGGCAGACTGCATGGGGCCGTAACAGGGGGCGACCGACGAAATCTAGGGGGCCATCCCGGCGCGGCCATGCCGGGTGCTTGCCAAGCGGCAGGCCCGGCGCGGACGATGGATCGGACTCACTGCTCTGATCAGCCATGGCTGCCGAACGCACTTTTGTTGCCATCAAGCCCGATGGCGTCCAGCGCGGCTTGGTGGGCGAAATCCTCGGCCGCTTCGAACGGAAGGGGTTCAAGCTGGTGGGGCTGAAGCAGCTCACCCCCAGCCGTGATCTGGCGGAAAGCCACTACGGGGTCCATCGCGAACGCCCCTTCTTTGCCGGTCTGGTTGATTTCATCACTTCTGGTCCTGTGGTGGCGATGGTCTGGGAGGGCGATGGTGTGATTGCCAGCGCCCGCAAACTGATTGGTGCCACGAAGCCTCTGGAGGCCGAGCCCGGAACCATTCGCGGCGATCTAGCCGTGAACATTGGTCGCAATGTGATCCATGGATCCGATGCTCCTGAAACAGCGCAATTCGAGATCGGGCTCTGGTTCCAGCCGTCTGAGCTCAGCGATTGGACTCCTTCTGACCAGGCCTGGCGCGTCGAAGGCTGATCAGCGGGCTTGCCACGCACACGGTGTGGGATGGGGCACCATCCCTTCCGATGGTGTGGCTGATTTCTGCACGAGTCTTTAAGTTGAGGGCTGTGACGCATCCGTTCGGTGGCAGAGCTTTCGCAAGAGCATGCGGTTAAGCCATCCCTCAGTGTTGATCAACTCACGCGTCTCTTTGAGATCGCCAAGGGGATTTCCCGTGAGTCATCACTCG